>SVKW01000172.1 GCA_015068285.1 Oscillospiraceae bacterium
TGGAATGCCCAGCTTAGTGAGTTCATTATAGACTTTTTCAGCGATCATTACTTTGTGAGGCGGAGAATTCTCTGCATTTCGTTGTAAACGATCATGAAGCCTTCGTCAACGCCCATACCTGGCTTTGCGAGGATCTGGCAAGGACCAACTGCCATAGCAACGTTTGTGCAGATCTGAGCAGAACGGTCTGTTTCGTTACATGTACCGCCCTGGTAAGCGTAGATGTTCTTTTCCTTACAGTAGAGAACAGCTTCAGCAACGTTGTTGATACCGCCGAGGTCAGGAGTCTTGATCTGAACCATGTGGCCGGACTTTCTGTCAGCGAATTCCTTGATATCTTCGAGAGTGTTGCACCATTCGTCAGCTACGATGAGAGCGCCGGAGCCGAGTTCGTCAACCTTCTTTGTGATTTCTGTGAGAGCAACCATCTGAGCTTCTCTTTCGCCTACGTCAACTGGACCTTCGATAGCAAGGCGGAATGGCTTTGCAGCTTCAGCAAGCTCTGTGATGTACTGAGCGATCTTGTCGAAGTCGTTGTTGAATGCGATACCCATTGTGCCGTAAACGTCGATGTGCATCTGTGGAACGTAGTCTTCAGAGCTTCTGAGGTGGATGATACGGTCACGGAGCCACTTTACGTATTCCATGAGGATTTCGCCGTTCTTACCGAGCTTTGTTTCAACATTGTTGATGAGAGCGTGTGGAAGAACTGCAGCGCCCTTGATGATCATCTTGTCAGAGTTGTCGTGACGGAGGTCACCGGACTGTGTGAAGATTGGGATTTCCTTATCGAGAACCTTTGTGCCGTATTCTTCAGCAACAACTTCAGCCATAACCTTGTGCTTTGCCTTAGCAACTGCATCGAGGAGAGCCTGTGTTACGCCGTAGCGGATAGCTGTGTGGATGAGCTTGCCTGTCTTTTCGTCGATCATGGAGTCGATCATTTCAGCAAGTTCACGGAAGGAGTTGAGTTCCTTGCCAACGAGCTTTTCAGCAACAACTGTTTCGATGAATGGGATGAAGTCTTCAGCGAGGAAGAGTGGGTCACGTCCGCCTGCACCGGAGTACTGAACAGCAGCGCAGTCGCCCTGAGCGATCTGACCGTCTTCCAAAACGAGCATAACGGAGATGGATTCACCAGCCTGACGAACAGCTGTGAAGCCTGGTGTCATTGGTTCGCCGATGTAAGCGGAACCGTCAGCCTTAGCGCCAGCCTTGATAGCCTTCTGGTCGTCAAAGTAGAAGCCTGTGCGGCCCTTGGAACATAAAACTTTTGTGATTTTCATTTTTATCGTCTCCTAATAAAAAATTATTTCAGTTTTAATTGCGGGCGGGGATGGAACCACCGCCCCTACAACCGTTTCTGCCTTCCCCTCGAGGGGAAGGGGGACCACCGTAAGGTGGTGGATGAGGTGTAGGGCATAGCCCGTCTATTTATTTGTAGGGGAGGGTCTCTGCGCCCTCCCGTGTCATTTTTTCAGAATGACATTTTATATACATCAAATATATTACCAAGTAGTCGGGAAAGCAGTTTCCCGCCCTCCCCGACTTGGCAATATAATAAGAATGGCTGAGTTGTCTGCTGTGCAGACGCGATATGCGTTTTCACATTTAATAAGTTCTCTCGCCTCCCTCTGACGAGGGGGGTGTCACGTTGTGACGGGGGGAGAGACCCTATTCAATACATCGCAGATACCTTTACGTTCCGCAGGAACATATCGCAATGCAAGGCATTATATCGCATTTATATATCGCGTACGCAGTACATATCGCTTGCCTTACGGCAACCTACCAAGTTGCGCATTCGCCTTCGCAGCGTGGTTCAGTACCGCCCATGAGAGTGCCGTATGGTGTACGGAAAATCATCTGGCCTCGGCCGAAGCCATCGCGTACCCATTCGTAACGAACTTCGTGGCCCTTGTTCTTGAGAGCTTCAAGAATATGGTCGCCGAAACCGCGTTCAAATGTGACTTCCATACCCTTCATCCACTGCCATCTTGGAGCATCAAGACAAGCCTGTGGATTCATGTTGCAGTCAACAAAGTTGCGGATAACCTGAACATGGCCCTGTGGCTGCATGAAGCCGCCCATTACGCCGAACGGACCGACAGGAACGCCGTCCTTTGTAAGGAAGCCAGGAATGATTGTATGATATGTACGCTTGCCAGGAAGCAGGTAGTTGTCGTGATTTTCATCGAGGGAGAATGTGTTGCCGCGGTTCTGGAGCTGGATACCTGTGCCAGGAACAACAAGACCTGAGCCGAAGCCCATGTAGTTACTCTGGATGTAGGAGATCATATTGCCTTCGCCATCGGCTGCGCACATATAAACTGTGCCGGAGCGAGGGAGAATACCAGGCTCAGGAAGAATTGCATTCTTGCCGATGAGCTTAGCTCTTTCTGCGCCGTATGCAGGGGAGATGAGGTCCTCTGTCTTGACCTTCATGTAACGAGGGTCTGTGATATATCTCTGACCATCGGAGAAAGCGATCTTGATAGCTTCGATTTCTCTGTGGATAGATTCAATGTTATCTCTTTCGTGTGGCTCGAAGTTATTGAGGATGTTGAGAGCCATAAGAGCTACGATACCCTGGCCATTTGGTGGGATTTCCCAAACATCATAGCCTCTGTAGCGTGTGGAAACTGGCTCAACCCACATAGCTTCGTGCTTTTCAAGGTCACTCTTTCTGATGTAGCCGCCGAATTCCTTACTGAATGCGTCGATCTTGTCAGCGAGCTCGCCCTTGTAGAACTCTTCAGCGTTGGAGTTTGCGATGAGCTCGAGTGTGCGTCCTGCGCCCTTATTGAAGAAGATTTCGCCTGGTTCAGGAGCTCTGCCGTCAGGCATAAATGTATCGTGCCAGTACTTGAAAGCGCCGTCCACGCCGACATTCTTTGCAAGAGTCTTTGTGTAGCTCTTGATAGACTGGGACAGCTTATAGGAAACTGCCTGACCTTCGTTGGCGTAAGTGATAGCAGGCTTCATAACTTCTGTGAGAGGGAGCTTGCCGAATCTGCCGTTTACAGCAGCCCATGCAGCAGGAATACCGGGAACTGTGACAGGTGTAAAGCCGAACTTAGGCATAACTTCGTTGCCTGCGTCCTTTACCTTCTGCGCAGAGATAAGCTCCGGTGCGCAGCCTGTGGAATTAAGACCGTACATCTTGCCGTCTGCTGTTGTGAGGATTGCGTATGCATCGCCGCCGATGCCGTTGGACTGTGGTTCTAAAACTGTGAGGCATGTGGCCATAGCGATAGCTGCGTCAAAAGCGTTG
>SVKW01000173.1 GCA_015068285.1 Oscillospiraceae bacterium
ACTCCATCAACTTATGAGTATCGGCATTCTTCTTGCGCATTTCCTTATAGAAAACCGTCGGCTCGATGAGAGAGCTCGCTGTGCTGACAGGACCAGTTAAATTGCCTACGACAGGCACATTTTTAAGCTCGCTTTTCAGTATCTTAATGGCATCGAGCACAACGCCGCTTCTGCCCCTTGTGTGATCTATCTTTCCCAGTTTATTCCAGTCCGATGTGGTGTCTATCACATAGCCGGACACATGTGGCTCGATGGCATCTGTGCCCATTCGCACCTTTGCGCCCATAGCTTCAGCCTCGACAGTCATACAGAAAGGCACGCCTACGTTATCAAAACAGCCCGATGTGTAGGCAGATTTAGCAAGCCTTGCCATAAGAATGGCATCGGAATGAGCCTCAGGCAGGCTTGTCTGTGCAAGCTCCATCAATCCTGTCGTAATCATATTCATCATGCCGCCCGGGCAGATACACGGTGGGCGGTCGGTTTTTTCGCCCTCTATCATTTTGAAAAGTCTTTCTTTTTCGTTCATATTTTTACTCCTGCTTCAGCTTTATGACGCCGATTTTTGCGCCAGTTCTGAAGCTTGTATTTTTGATGCAGGTGTGACCTATAAACCTTGCCCTCCCCCGCATTTGTTTACATATTTTTCCATATCCAACATTTGCTTCGCACTCGGCTTCGATGACTTCTGCACATCCGGTATCGATAAGTGCAAATGCTGTCTTAGGACAGAGATTTACAAGTGTTTCAGCCTTTAAAGCTCTATCAAGCTCTTTTAATAAAGGTACTGTAAAGTTTTTAACCATTACATCCATAACAGCAGGACCCACTATCGAAACGCCCCCTGTAGGGTCGGCATAGCTGATAATCGTAACGCCGTTTTTCTCGGCTTCCAGCGCGAAAGCGATGATGTTTTTCCGTATTTTTTCAAATACTTCGTTCATCTTTTCAGGCTCTTTTCGCATGGCTCGGAAGATTCTCACAGGGTCTATAAGGCTGCTGAGAAGTGTCAGCGGACCTGTTATTTCAAGCGCAACGGTTTCGCCTTTGCTTTCCAGTATTTTACAGGCTTTCAGCACCTCCGCGATTCTTCCCTTGTCAAACTCAAGAGGCGGAAGAGCGAGCAAATCATCGACTGTGCGGCAGGCATAATCCTTAACTCGCGGTCCGTTTTTGTGATCGCCGTGATTTATGACAGCGCCCAGCGCTTCGGCTTCGACAGTATGGCAGAAGGGCAGCATACAAAACTCAGCGCCCGAAAAAGCCTTGGCTTCAAGGGCAAACTGAGCCATTTTTTCGGCGCAAAAATGCACATCGGCAAAACCGATATCAGTATCAAATTCAAGCAGATCTGCCCCGTTTTTGTCGGCAGAACACGGAAAATCCCTTATCATACGCCCTCCGTTTTTAAAATACTTTACCTTATAATCATATCATATATTCCCATTTCTCCATAGCTTTATAGATAAAACCTATATTTATTCAAATTTTTCATTGAAAAAAGACATAATAAAAGACGGCATTTCTGCCGCCTTTTGTGCTGATATTTAGATATTGAGCAATGCAACCGAAACGAGGATTGCGCCCATTGCGTACCACTGACGCCTAGAAAGACGCTCCTTGAACATAAGCACCCCTGCGAGGGAGATGAGCACGATTGTGGCAACGCCGCGTGTCGGATAAACTACAACCGCAGGAAGCTCTGCAAGTGCCTGAAGCAAGAAACGGGAGCTGAGGAAGTTTGGAATACCGATGCCTGCACCGTAGATGATTTCGTTGATGCCGAACTTTTCCTTGCCCTTGATAATCATAAACAGGCAGATTGTGAACGCCGATGCGAATGTGAGGAAAAGGAAATGGTCGGAAAGAAGCGGATTGCAGACCTCGCCGAAAAGCTTGCTCATTACGCTGCCGATACCGTCTGCGATAAAGAGAATTGCAAGCATGCCCTTTGATGCGATAGCGCCCTGCTCGCCGCTCTTATTGATGGCAACGATGGAAAGCATTGCAATGACAGCGCCGATCACCTGCAGCACGCCCGGCACTTCGCCGAAGAAAAGCACCGAAGCAACAAGAGGCACGATAAGGCTGCCCAGCTTTGAGAATACATTAGGCAATGTAACGCCGTTTTTACGGATATTGACCTGCATAAGCACAAGACCGAGGACATAAAGCACGCCGTTGAAAAGCCCCATCGCAGTTGTGATGCCAACCTTTTCGCCCGTCGGAATCATATTGTCAAAACCGATGTAGCAGATCGCCATTATCATACAGGTCAGGTAATTAGCCGCAAGCATACTGATATTGCCCTTGATTTTGCCCTCCGAAAGGCGCATTACTATCGAAATAAGGGCGCTGCCAATAATGGCAAGAATAAGATATATCATTTTTTAGTCCTCCAATACCGCAGTCAGCGGCTTTTATCTTTTTTCAAGTTCTTCTATAATTGCTGCCATATTGAGTCCATTCACAGCAGTATTACCGCCTTCCTGATATGTCACTTGTGTCTTTCTTGCAAGTTCAATAAACTCATCAACAGTTACCTCAGGACAAACCTGCTTTGCAAGAGCATACACACCTGCTACATAAGGCTCTACCCAACTGAATCCGCCCTTGGAGCAGTATTCATACTCATTTTCTCCTGTCATAGATGCATAAGTGCGTCTGTCCATCGGAATACCTATCTTACTTGCATCAGGATTAACTGCACCTGTTTCAGGATTAACTGCTCTTGTATCTTCAATATTTTCGTAGGATACCCCAAGTTCTCTGGTGAGAGAATTAAAATATCTTCCAGCTTCATTTACTGTAATAAGCCAGACTCCCTGTTCCTTTGCCCTTTTGACAACCTGCTGATATCCTTCCATAGTCTCATCTGGAAATCCTCTTGAAACAGAAATAGCCACCATCTTATCTTCTTCAGGCAATGTTTCATTGAGGTCGAGAAGATGATTTATTGAATCAAAGAAGTGAGCTTTATAGAACTCCTCCGTACCTTCTTCATAATCATTCCAAATGGAACACGCATAGTAAACATTGGCATCAGGGGCTGTTCCGCAGGTTTCACCTACTGCCAGCGATGTTACCGCAGGACCGTGCATTGACGCATCGCGCTGCATCTCATTGGCATTATAATAATAACGTATTTTTCCTTTATATTCCTCATGCAGATGAAGCTCCTGGTCGACAATTCCGATGTTAACACCTTTTCCT
>SVKW01000174.1 GCA_015068285.1 Oscillospiraceae bacterium
TATGTAAAAAATGTGAGGAATCAATATGAAATATCGTAAGTTTGGTAAACTCGGCATCGAACTTTCCGCATTCGGCGTAGGCTGTATGCGCCTTCCAATCGTTGGCGACCCTGACAAGAAGGTCATCGACGAAGCTGAAGCTATCAAGATGATCCGCACAGCTATCGACAACGGCGTTACATACGTTGACACAGCCTGGCCATATCACAACGAAACATCTGAAAACGTAGTCGGTAAGGCTCTCCTCGATGGCTACCGTGAAAAGGTACATCTTGCAACAAAGCTTCCTGTATGGCTCTGCGAAAACAAGGAAGATATGCACAAGTACTTCAATCTCCAGCTGGAAAAGCTCCAGACCGACCATATCGACTTCTATCTCATCCACGCTCTCGGCAAGGAAAGATGGGAAAATGCAAAGAAGGCCGGCGTTCTCGAATTCCTCGACGAACTCAAGGCTTCCGGCAAGATCAAGTACGCTTGCTTCTCCTTCCACGATAAGTACGAAGTATTTGAAGAAATCATCAATTCCTACGACTGGGATATGTGCCAGATTCAGTTCAACTTCATGGACATCAACAATCAGGCTGGTATCAAGGGCGTTAAGCTTGCAGGCAGCAAGGGCATTCCAATCGTTATCATGGAAGGTCTCCTCGGCGGCCGTCTTGCAAAGGCTCCTGCAAATGTTCAGGCTCTCTACGATGCATTCCCAATCAAGCGTTCCCCGGTTGAATGGGCATTCCGCTGGCTGTGCAACCACGCTGAAATCGCAACAGTTCTCTCCGGCGTTTCCAATATGGAACAGACTCTCGACAACCTCCGTATCTTCGATACAGTTGAAGTTGGCGCAATGAGCAAGGAAGAACTGGAACTCATGGATAAGGTTCGCGACGCTTACAACAGCCTTATCAAGGTTCCATGTACAGCTTGCCAGTACTGTATGCCATGTCCACAGGGCATCGACATCCCTAAGACATTCGCAATCCTCAACAATGCTTCTCTCTATGACGGCAAGGAAAAGGGCCACAAGAACTTTGAAGCAATGGTCAAGGACGGCAAGGACCCACATAACTGCGTAGGCTGCGGCGCTTGTGAAGCACAGTGCCCACAGCATATCAATATCATTGAAATGCTCAAGGCTGCAACAGCAGAACTCGAATAGTATTATATAATGTATAACCATACAGCGGAGCCGTTTATGACTCCGCTGTTTTTGTAAAAAGCCTTCCCCTCGATTCACACCCCAAACAGCAGGCTGTTCGGGGACCCCATTTGGGAAGGGGGACCGCTTGCGGTGGATGAGGTGTCATAATTCTTCGCTCTTTCTGTCATCCTGAGTATAACGAAGGATCTTTCTGTAGATTTTGGAAAGATTCTTCACATTCGTTCAGAATGACATATATATCCGTAGGGGCGGGTTTCCACGCCCGCCCGAAATTGTAGGGGACGACACCCCTCAGCGTCCCGAAACGCATCACATATCATCCCCACGAAAGGAGCCCGACATGAAACGAAACATAATTCTCGGAATTGCATTGGTTGCCGCGATAATATTCGCGACCCTGTATGGACCGGATGTTCCTGTGAAAAAGGGACTGCCTGCCCAGACGATGAAGTCGCCTGTCGAGCAGCTTTACATCATAGACGGGGAGGTATATTATCTCGATAAAGAGCATCGGCTGATTAAATACAGGGAAGAAAAAATTATCCATAATTTTCCAGATGAAAATGTTGTATGGGCAGAGGAAACAAAGCGGTTTGTATATCCTGACGGCGAAAAAATTTCAGCCTTTGATTTGGAAACCTCTGGAAAAATGTGGAGTATTGACACACAGGCAGACCATATCTGTTTTGCCGACAGGGAATATATTTTTTATGAAAGAAATGATGAATATTTCTTCTGGAATGTTCGTGAGAAAGCCGAAAAACAGCTTGATTACGATATAAAATATGTGTTTGACTGGGATGATGGCAGGATTTTGTACCATGACAGCAAATCTGACCTCAATGTTCTCGATTATGAAAAATGGGAAAATATGGTGATTCCTGCCTTGAATGATGAAACTGTTGAAACATCCTATGCCTGTCTTGCAAAGGACAGCATTTACTACAGCCGTTACCCTGATTCAGAGCTGAAAAAGATCTCGCTTCGCGATGGTTCACTTGAAAGGCTGACCAACATTCGGGTTGATGAGCTTGCGCTTGAGCCGCTCAGGGACGGAGTGCTAATACTTGTTCACAAATATGTGGACAGCTCGCCGGATACAGCCCTTGTCAGGGCAGACAAAGATGGCAATTACGAGCGACTGACAGAATATGGCAAGCCTTATTATCCCTATAACGGCAAAACAGGCCGCCTTGTCACAGACGGCAATATCTATGCTTACGCCATCGCAGGACAAAATGAAATCGTCACAGGCAAAATAAAGTAGCCACACATCTTCACTTGCCTCCCTTGTGTAATGGCCCAGGCCACCCTCTCTTGACCTACGGTCAATTCACCTTGAGGGAGGGGGACCGTCGGACGACGGTAGATGGATTGTTGAAATATAACCACTCCCTGTAGGGGCGGGTTTCCACGCCCGCCCGACTGTTATACACAAAAACACCCATTTATGGGTGTTTTTTATCATATAGGTTTATTACAGTTTTTCCTGTTTTATAAGCATAACGCACAGCTTCGTACGCGCCGCCGATGTTGCGCTCAAGATAACATATAACAAGGTCAGAACGGTCGACAATATAGCGGTTGCGTATGGTGATTGCCGATTTGAAATGTGCGCGCGAAGAAGGCTCACATACCTCTATTGTGTCAAAATAATTTTCAAAAGCCTGTTGATTTTCGGAAAAATCGGCGGTAATATAGGGCAAAACCAATGTCATAGAACAATTATCTCCCTTGACACGATGGACGAGTGACGCGATAAAGTGATCAAACTCTCCGTTTCTGCCAACGAGAAACTCAGTGAACTCATGCTTTGACAGTATATCGTTCAGAAGTTCCAGTAGCTTCGGCTCACAAATGATATGATCATTAAAATCCCTGTGACCGAAAAATGCGCAAGTAAATATTTCCATAATATCACTCCTTAAAAAATAGATATACCATATATCTATTTACCACATTATAACATATCATTCGGATAAAATAAATATACAATATATTTATTTTGGAGTGATTTTATGGCTGTTAAAA
>SVKW01000175.1 GCA_015068285.1 Oscillospiraceae bacterium
TAAAATATAAACGATGTTATATAGACGGATAATATACGACTGCGGTGCGTCGAGGCGCCGCACCCTACTGTAGGGGCGAGCATTGCTCGTCCGCATTATTCAATAGCGCCGCAGGCACCTTAATGTTCCGCAGGAACATATCACGCGCGGAGCGCACATCGCTGTCGCAGACAATATCGTATTTGCTTTGCAAATATATCGCTTGCACGAAGTGCAAACTAGACTTTTGCTCTGTCCTTGCCGTTTTTCACCATAAGCACTTCTGCCATAATGGAAACTGCGATTTCGTTAGGAACTTCCGAGCTTACATTGAGACCGATTGGCGTATATACTGTGTTGAGCTGCTCTCTTGTGAAGCCGCGTGCTTCAAGACGGTCGAAAATCGCATTGTACTTTCTCGGTCCGCCAATCATACCGATGTATTTTGCATCCTTTGTGAGTGCGCCTGCAAGGTTAGAGCAGTCCACATCGTGGCTTGGACCTGCAAGGACAAAATATGCGCCCGGAGCGATATCCAGGTCTCTGATTGCCTGTTCAACATCTTTATTGATGATGACCTTGTCTGCATATTTTGTGGCGTATGTAATATCCTTTTCGTCACGGATGTCAACGAGGATAACTTCAAAGCCAAGATGCTTTGCAAGAGGCATAACCTCAGCGCCCACATGGCCTGCGCCGCACATGACAAGCACAGGACGCTTGCCGAAAACTTCGATAAAGACATTCATAGCGCCGCCGCAGAATGCGCCCTTTTCAGCGGCTTCATTGTTGAGGTCGAAGCTGAAAAGACCGCCCACGCCTGTCTTTACACATTCGGAAGCCTTGCGCATAACCACCATTTCGATGGCGCCGCCGCCGATAGTGCCGACAGAGTGACCGTCTTCAAAAACCATCATCTTGCCCTGTGTGCGTGTTGCAGAGCCGTCTGTATCTGTGATTGTAACAAGAGCGTAGCACTTGTTTTCCTCATAAGCCTTGAGCTGTTCTTTAATAATATCAATCTGTTTCATATTTTCACCCTTATAATTTCAAGTGCGGAGCATTAAAATAGCCGCCGATGAAAACCTGAGTTTTTGCTCGGGGGCTTATTATGGAGTATTACCACAAAACACTATAGCACATAATAGCGGTATTTCAAAACTTTATAAGAAAGTCCGAAAAAGGGGGCATTGAAATATTGGTTTTATCTATTAAATGTATAAAACTTATCAATACAGATGGGGCGGTATTCTTGACATAACGGGCGGAGAGATTTATAATTTATCTGTAAAGGAAGGTGAAGATATGGATAAAAACCGCCTGCTCATTTCGAGCATAGCCCCCGATGCCGCGGCTATGGCTGAAAAATATGGCCTGGGCATCGAGATAGCCGAATACTGCACAGCGTGGAATATGGACGATTTTTTCGCCGAAACCGATAAAAAAGTCCGTAAAACCATTGAAAATATCGAAAATATCACCTTTCACGGCCCTTTCAACGAGCTTGCTCCCTGCGCTATCGACCCTAAGGCGAGGGCGCTGACAAAGGAGCGTTTTTTGCAGGCTATCGAAACCACAAAGAAGTACGGCGCGAAGAAAATCATCTTCCATACGGGATATACCCCTCATTTTTATTTCAGAGAATGGTTTACCGCTCAGTCTGTGATTTTCTGGCAGGATTTTATGAAGTATGTGCCGGAGGATTTTGTGATATGCCTTGAAAATGTCAGGGAAGAAGAGCCTGAAATGATGCTGGAGGTTATAGAAGGGGTAAACGACAGCCGTTTTAAGATGTGCTTTGACATCGGCCATGCCCATGCCTTTTCTGCACAGCCTGTGGAATACTGGCTGGAAAAATGCGCCCGTGTGATAAGCCATTTCCATGTGCATAATAATGATAAGAGCTATGATACCCACAGTCCGCTTTATGAGGGCACGATTGATATGGCGGCTTTTCTTGAAAGGGCGGAAAAATTGTGTCCCGACGCCACATTTGCCCTTGAATTGCTTGAAAGCGAAGGCTCGGTAAAGTGGCTGATGGGGTAAAAAATCCCGGTAGGGCGCAGAGACCCTCACCTGCACAAAATCACAATGGAACAACAGTAGGGGCGGGTTTCCATGCCCGCCCGTATTTCCATAAATAAAGGAGAATTACCATGAAAAAGAACAACTATGCTTTCTTCAGAAATCACGAATGTGAGTTTTTCCCATGCCATAAGGTGGCAAACGACGAGGAATTCAACTGTCTTTTCTGCTATTGTCCGCTTTACGCTCTCGGCGATAAGTGCGGCGGCAATTTCAAATACATCGAGGGCATCTGCAAGGACTGCTCCGATTGCCTTATCCCTCACAGCAAAAACGGCTATGAATATATCACAGGCAAGTACCCTGAAATCATGGACCTTGCTATGAAAAATCAGGGCGAAAAGAAGGAATAGCGCGATTTGCGGGGAGAATTCACAGGGGGAGGCAAGAGGATTTTCTGTAGGGATCGGCGTCCTCGACGGTCCGCTTATTTAATGTGACGAAGTCACACCTTAATTCGCCGAAGGCGTATGTAATCGGTGCCTACGGCATATTGGGCAATTAAATAGGGTTCTCTCCCCCCGTCACTGCGTGACACCCCCCTCGTCTGAGGGAGGCAAGGGGTTGTGTGTAGGGGCGAGCATTGCTCGTCCGGAATATTATTTTACAATCCCTCCACCACCATTCGGTGGCGACGCAACGCTAGTGCCCGGAGGGCGTCCCCTCCCTTTAGGCAAGGGAGGCTTTGCCGTCCCCTACAGAGATTGTGCTGACCGTAGGAAATTCGCCGCTCTGCTTCGGAATGACAGAGTATTTGTAGGGGCGAGCATTGCTCGTCCGGAATATTATTTTACAATCCCTCCACCACCATTCGGTGGCGACGCAACGCTAGTGCCCGGAGGGCGCCCCCTCCCTTTAGGCAAGGGAGGCTTTGCCGTCCCCTAAAGAGATTGTGCTAATGGTGAGGCTGGTGATTTTGCTTTTGGGGGAGATCATTTTCATCCCTTTTTACTTTTGGACTGACAGTTTTCAACTCCGGCAATTTCACCAAGCATTGATGTGAACAGGAAAATATGATAAAGTGAAC
>SVKW01000031.1 GCA_015068285.1 Oscillospiraceae bacterium
CGGCGCTCTGTTTGCAGGTCTTATCTATGATGCTAACCCGATGTACCCATTCATTCTTGCGGCTGCGGCATTCGTTGTGGCAACACTCATCGGCTTCACTTATGTGGGCAAATACAAGAAGGAAAAAGCTGCAAAGTAAATATAAAAGCACTCCGAAAGGGGTGCTTTTTAAGTTATAAGCAATGGTGAAAAGTGAAGAAACATATATGCGGGAGCGGGCAAGCAGCTCCCCTACAACTGTACCATAAAGCCTCCCTTGTGTAATGGGAGGTGCCGCGTGAATACGCGGCAGAGGGTTTGCCACTTATTCTATACACCGAATATACCTTATATATTTAATCGGTGCTGCTTCGCAGCGATTAAACAGGCGGACCGTCGAGGGCGCCGGTCCCTACACTACAACCCCATTTATAAATTAAAAAGCCACCCGAACGGGTGGCTTTTTGTATCTCTATGGGAGAATAAATTACTTGTGGAGCTTCTGGAGGTGAGCCATGGAGCCGTACTTTTCCTGGATCTTTTCCCATTCTTCCTTATCGTAGAGCTGGCAAGTGCCTGCGCCGAAACGCTTTGCAACTTCGAGCATGAAGCGTGCAGCTTCTTCACAGTCTGTGAAATGGCTTGCGCCCGATGCACAGCCTGCTACCATTGTCTGAGCTGTGATAGCTACGCCGACAACAGGAGCGTCTGTTGCAGTTGCTGGCTGGAGAATGGAGTTGAGGTGGTAAAGGTCATTGCCGTATGGTGTGATGTCCTGTGTTGTGAGGACGAATACCTTTGGAAGTTCGCCTGTTGTTGTGGACATAATGTCGAGAAGGTCTTCACTTGTTCTGAGGATGTAGCCCTGCTTAACTGTTGGGGAGATAGCGAAACCGCGGTGGTTGAAGATGCGGTTGCCCTTTGTTGTGTCAACAGAGAGGATACCATCGAGCTCAGGTGTAACTTCTTCTGCGTTGACCTGTGCCATTTCAACAGGGGAGCCCATGAATGGGACAGGGAAGTGTGGAGAAGTTGGAGCATTAGGGCAGATATGTGTGGAAATGAATACGTCGCCTGGGAGGAAATCGCCCTTGTTCTGCATATCGAGGATCTTGGATGCAAGTGTGATAGCAACGAGAGCGCCGTCACCGTCGGAAACGAAGCCGATCATTTCTGGGCGAGCGCCGATGCCGCCGAGTCTGCCGAGAAGGCCGAGTGTTGGAGCTGTGCCGCCGTTCTTCTTGCCGTTTGTACCTGGGATCCAGATCTTGATCATGTCTGTAACACCCTTAGGACCGACGAGAGGCTTGACCACGATTTCTGTTTCCGGGCGGATTGCCAAGAGATAATCCTTTACCTTCTGACCGTTTACGTTTGCATCGTCGAGAAGGTCAAAAACTTCAATGATCTGTTTGATAAGCATGATAGTTTCTCCTTTTTTGTTTTGTGGTCAGCCATTGGATCATCAGCACGATTCTCGCCGGTTCTTTTTCCGCCAATGACGATGAAAAATGCTCGCGAGTACCAAAGTATTGCCTCCGCTTTTTAATCGCCCTGACGAAAAAATTCCTCGCCGATAATCATGCTCTGATCCAATGACTGGCCACATATTTTCAATTTAATAATTTAGCGTATATTTTAATAATTTAATTACGATGGGTAATTGGAAATGAGGGCTGTAGAATAGAACGGGCTACGCCCTACACCTCATCCGTCAACTGCGTTGACACCTTCCTGGATGGGGTCCCCGACAAGCCTGCTTGTTGGGGTGTGAATCGAGGGGAAGGCTTGGATTTATATATAAGTTATTCTTCTGTTTCGTTTGTTTCAGCTGCTTCAGCAACTTCTGTTACAGCTTCTTCCTCGTCTTCCTTGAGAGCGCGTGTAATGGAGATAACCTTTACATCGTCGGCAAGACGCATAAGACGGACACCCTGGGAAGCTCTGCCGCAGACTCTGATATCCTCAACGCCTGTGCGGATGATGACACCGTTGGAGGCAATCATCATAACGTCTTCGTCGCCGTGTACACACATGATAGCCTTGACAGGACCTGTCTTTTCGGTTACAGCATGACCTGTAACGCCTGTGGAGCCTCTGTGGTGCTCTGTATAGTCGTCAGTAGGTGTAATCTTGCCGTAGCCGTTATCTGTAACTGTAAGCACGTTAGGGCCGTCAGAATCGCAGGCGATGTCGACGAGATAGTCGTCGTCGTGCATCTTGATACCGCGGACACCGTAGGCTTCTCTGCCCATTGGACGGACTTCGTTTTCGTCGAAGCGAATCATTCTGCCGCTTCTTGCAGCGAGAAGAATCTTGTCAGCGCCTGTTGTAAGGCGTACACCGATAACCTCGTCATCTTCATCTATGCCGATGCAGCGAATACCACCCTTGCGGGCTGTGTTGAGAGCATCGAGGGCGATACGCTTGACAATACCCTTCTTTGTAGCGAAGAATACATATCTGTCAGGCACGAAATCAGGCACGTTGATCATAGCGGAAACGCTTTCGTCAGTATCAAGCTGGAGAAGGTTTACAAGGTTTGTACCCTTTGCATTTCTCGAGCTTTCAGGCACATGATAGCCCTTGAGCTTGAAAATGCGTCCGTGATTTGTGAAGAAGAGGATGTAATCGTGTGTGGAAGCTGTAAATACAGTCTTTGTCATGTCCTCTTCGCGGGTTGTCATACCTGTTACACCTCTGCCGCCTCTGCGCTGAGCGCGGTATGTGGAAGCAGGAACACGCTTGATATAGCCGAGATTTGTAAGAGTGAATACACTCTGTTCTTCTTCAATGAGGTCCTCGATATCAAGGTCGTTTTCAACGAAGGAGATTTCTGTGCGGCGGTCATCGCCGAATTTATCGCGGATTTCTGTGATTTCCTTCTTGACGATAGCGTAAATATGCTTAGGGTCGGAGAGGATTTCGATGTATTCATCGATCTTCTTGTGGAGCATATCCAGTTCGCTCTGGATCTTTTCAACTTCAAGACCCTGCAGACGACCGAGACGCATATCGAGAATAGACTGAGCCTGAACTTCTGAAAGTCCGAATCGCTCCATAAGGCGAACCTTGGCATCGTCGTAGCTTGTGCGGATGATGTGGATAACTTCGTCGATGTTATCGCAGGCGATTTTGAGACCTTCCAGAATGTGAGCGCGCTCACGAGCCTTACGGAGGTCATATTCTGTTCTGCGTGTCACAACCTTGAACTGATGGTCAAGGTATGTATCGAGCATTTCACGAAGTGTGAGAATCTTAGGCTGGTTGTTTACGAGGGCAAGCATATTGACAGAGAATGTAGCCTGCAGGTCTGTATACTGGAAAAGCTGGTTGAGCACAACCTGTGCATTTACATCGCGGCGAAGCTCGATAACGATACGCAGACCTTCACGGTCACTTTCGTCACGGAGGTCTGTGATGCCTTCAACGCGCTTATCTCTGTGAAGCTCGGAAATATGCTCGATAAGACGAGCCTTGTTGACCATATAAGGGATTTCTGTGACGATAATGCGGTATCTGCCGTTGTTCCATTCCTCGATCTCACAGCGGGAGCGAACCTGAATCTTGCCCTTACCTGTGTGGTAAGCCGCTCTGATGCCGCTCTTGCCTAAAATGAGAGCGCCTGTAGGGAAGTCAGGACCCTTGACAATCTGGCAGAGGTCGTCTGTTGTAGCCTCAGGATGGTCGATGAGATAGCATACAGCGTCAATGACCTCGCGGAGGTTGTGAGGCGGAATATTTGTCGCCATACCGACAGCAATACCCATTGCGCCGTTGACCAGCAGGTTAGGGAAGCGGGACGGAAGCACAGAAGGCTCCTGCATCTTGTCATCGAAGTTAGGCTGGAAATCGACAGTTTCCTTTTCAATGTCTGTCAGCATTTCGCTGGCAAGGCGGGACATTCTTGCTTCTGTATAACGGTAAGCAGCAGGCGGGTCGCCGTCGACAGAGCCGAAGTTACCGTGGCCGTCGATGAGCATATAGCGCATGGAGAAGTCCTGCGCAAGGCGGACCATAGCATCGTAAACAGATGCGTCGCCGTGTGGATGATAACGACCGAGCACATTGCCGACTGTTGTCGCCGACTTGCGGTATGGCTTGTCGTGTGTAAGCTTGTCCTCGTACATAGCGTAGAGAATACGTCTGTGTACAGGCTTTAAGCCGTCGCGGGCATCAGGGAGAGCACGCGACACGATAACGCTCATTGCGTAATCGATGAAGGATTTCTTCATTTCACGCTCGAGATTGACTGTAATGATCTTCTGGTCGGAAAAATGAAGGTCCTGTTTCTTGTAATCACTCATGTTGATTTGTTTCCTTTTCTATAGCGTTCGGAAAAGTGTATGTTATGTAAGCGGCGGCAACTCTGAATGAATTGGCTTCGCCGTGAATTGTATTGAAATACATGAATTGCACTTTGTGCATTGAGGTGTGAACTTTGTTCACGATCGAATAATGCGGACCGTCGAGGACGCCGGTCCCTACAATCACGGGAGCGCGGGGCAGCTCCCCTACATTATCACACGGACGAGCGGTGCTCGCCCCTACGGGATTTGTGCGTTTTCGGGACGCCGAGGGCGTCGTCCCCTACAAATTATGCGGGATATCCCGGAAGGCAGAGTGCAAACTAAAACTCCTCGTTTTTGCGTACCATCATTTCCTGCCATTCCTGCTTTGTGATAAGTACCTGGCGAGGTTTTGAGCCTTCAAACGGGCCTACAATGCCCCGTTCTTCCATCTGGTCGATAAGGCGTGAGGCTCGCGAATAGCCAAGTTTGAGCTTGCGCTGCAGCATGGATGTGCTTGCCTGACCTGTGCCCACAACGATGGAGATAGCTTCGTCCATCAGTGGGTCGTCATCGGACGGGTCGCCGCCTGTTGTGCCTCCGCCACCGCCGCCTTTGCCTGTGTTTTCAGCGGCGTGTTCGATATGCTCGATGATATCGCTCTTATAGTCGGATGTGGATGTCTTTTTTATAAACTCAACGACAGCTTCAACTTCGGCAGTCGTGATGAAACAGCCCTGAACACGCATTGGCTTCGGCATACCGAGAGGGGCATAGAGCATATCGCCCTTACCGATAAGCTTTTCAGCGCCCGGTGTATCGAGGATGATTCGGCTTTCAATCTGCGATGCAACGGCAAAAGCCACGCGGGACGGAATGTTAGCCTTCATAATACCTGTGATAATGTCGGCAGAAGGACGCTGTGTTGCGATGATAAGGTGCATACCGGCAGCTCTCGCCATCTGGGCAATACGTGCGATAGCTTCTTCAACTTCACGAGCCGCAACAAACATAAGGTCGGCAAGCTCGTCGATTACGATGACAATCTGCGGCAAGGTTTCTCCTTCGCCTCTCGCCTTGATTTCCTCGTTATAGGAAGCAAGGTCACGGACACCCATATCTGAGAGCAGCTTATAACGGCGCATCATTTCGCTTACCGCCCAGTTGAGAGCACCCGATGCCTTTTTAGGGTCTGTAACAACAGGAATAAGCAGATGTGGAATGCCGTTGTAAACGCCCAGCTCGATCATCTTAGGGTCGATCATGATAAGGCGTACCTCCTCAGGGCTCGACTTGTAAAGCAAGCTGATGAGGATGGAATTAATACATACAGACTTACCGGAGCCTGTTGTACCTGCGATAAGCATGTGCGGCATCTTGCCGATGTCACCGATAACGCTCTTGTTGGCAATGTCCTTGCCCACAGGGAAGCAGATTTTTGACTTGTGATTTCTGAACTCAGCAGAATCTATAATGTCACGGATTGTGACAACCTGCTGCTGGGAATTCGGCACTTCAATACCGATGGCCAGCTTGTCAGGAATTGTGGAAATTCGGATAGACTGTGCGCCGAGAGAGAGGGCAATGTCTTCCGAAAGATTTGATACACGAGAGAACTTTGTGCCGCGCTGTAAGGTCAGCTCGTAGCGTGTGACCGTCGGACCTCTTGTAACACCGACAACATTACTGTCGATACCGAAAGAAAGGAGAGTGTCCACAAGTCTGTCGGCAAGCATTTTTGTTTCCTTTGCAATATCGGAGGAAACCGGCTCGCTTCTTTTGAGAAGGCTGACAGGCGGATAGAGATATTCCTTGATGTCAAGCTCATTGTGCTTGCTCATCATTTCTTCGATTTCGGTCATGACCTCATGAGTGCCTTCGGCAACATCATTTTTGGTCAGTTTTGCAACACCCTCTGGAAGCTTTGGAGCTGTGCCTGTGATAGATGGTGCGATGGAAGCGGTTTCAGCCTTGCGAGGAGTGATTTCGATAGGACCTTCATGCTTAGGCTTGACAGCGTCATAGCGGTCGGCAAGAGGGGCATCGTCCTCAGGCTCTGTTGTTTCCTCTTCGGATTTTATAATTACAGGCTCGTCCTTTTTTGGCTCCTTCTTCCATGGGAGAATGGCTTCAAGGCTCAGCTTCTTTTCTTTTTCCTTTCAGCCTGGACTATGCCGTCATTTTCCTCGCTTGCCAGCATAAGACCGTCGGTCTGCTTCGGCAAATCATAGTCGGAGATGAAATCGTCGTCAAAGGGGTCAAACTCATGCTCTTCAGGAGGGGGAGCTTCAACGCCCTTTTCAGGCTTATTCTGCCCTGTGAGGATTTCGGCAGGGGTTTTGACATTAGGCGGAGCAATTTCAATAGCTTGACCCCGCTTTGGCTTTTCACGCTCTTCGCCGTCGAGAGCAATATCAATGCGTTTGCCGCCCTTTTTGGGAAGGGCTGGCACAGGCTCGCGGGAAGGCTTTTCTTCTTCCGGCTCATCAGGCTCCTGCGGAATGTGGATTTCCTTCACCTTTTCCACGATGGAATCCCAGTGGATGTTGAAAGCCAGCATGAAAACAAATGCAAAAAGAATGATAGAGATAACGCCTGCGCCGATAGGGGAAATCGCCAGCGAAAGCGCAGAGCCGATTACGCCCGAAATAACGCCACCGCTTTCAAGGGAAAGACCTGTCTCCCAGAGCTTAGCAAAGTCAAAGACCTCAATAGCCTTGCCTGCTGTGAAAACATGGCCGATAACGCCGAGAATAAGCGGAAGTGTCATTGTGAGAGCAACAGTTTTTCTCGCTTTGCCCTTGCGCTTGCGGATGAGGGTGATGCCTGAAAAAATCATGGCAAAAGGCAGCAGGAAAAATCCTATGCCTGTGAGACCTCTGGAAAGGTCACGGAGAAAATCGAGGACAAAGCCTTCGATGCCGAAAAGAGAGAGCAGCAGAAGAAATGCAAAAAGTATGTAGCCTGCGCCCCAGATCTGACGGCGTGCCGCCATCTGGGAGGCATTCGGAGAGCTTTTCTTCTTTGAAGCGGTGCTCTTTTTAGCGGTTGATGTTGATTTTTTGGTGTCTGCCATTTATCGGAACTCCATTTCATAAAAGAGAGATTGGTTTGCGTTCATATACATCTATTATAACACAAAACGGAAAAAATTGCAAATAAAAAGGGCGTTTTAAAGACAAATAAAGTAAGGGAAAAATTGTAATTTCATGGGGGATATGGCAAAAGGTTTTTACGAAACTTTCGTTTATTTATTTCGCTATATTGTGATATAGTATACACATATCAGAGATATGAATGATGTTGTTTTTGGCAAATGATGTTTGACTACGCAAATTGCGACGCATTGAACAAAGTGACCTTAGGTCACTTACGGGACGCCGAGGGCGCCGTCACCTACAGAGATTGTGCAAATGGGGAGGAAATCTATTGTAGGGGGCGCTGCCTTCAGCGCCCCGCGGAATGTCGAGGACGCCATTCCCTACAAAGTAACTACGGAAATCCAATGTAGGGGAGGCGTTCCGCCTCCCGCGGGCGGGGAAACCCCGCCCTTACAGAGACTGTGCGAATAGTACGGTTACAGCAATGATTAAAACAAAAGCGGAAGGGATTTCTCCCCTCCGCGGTTATGTTTATATGTGGTTGTACGCTTTTATGGTGATATTACAGGGTTTTCACCATAAAAATCTCATCCTGATAGCTTCCACCCTCCATTTTTCTGCTGTGTGGCTGAGTGCCGTATTCAACAAAACCAAGCTTGGCATAAAGCGCCCTTGCCGATGTATTTGTCGATACAGTTGTCAGCTCAGCCTGCTCATAGCCCACACTTTTTGCCGCTTTGAGAATGGTTTCAAGCATAGCTTTGCCAAGCCCAAGCCCTGTAAACTCCTGATAAAGGGATATGGCAAGGGTGCAGCGGTGTTTATAACGCATAAATGGTGACACAGGATTCATTGCCGCGTTGCCTGCAAGCCTGCCGTCGACAAATGCCGAAAGCATAAGGCGGTGGGGCGCAGCCAGCGCATTTTCCAAAAATGCTTCCTCCTGCTCCAGTGTGAGAGAAATTTCCTCAGGCGCGCGGAGCAGGTATGGAGTTTCGCCCGCAGTTGTCACCATATAGTCGATGAAAGCCTGAGCGTCAGTTTTATCCGGAGAGCGAAGAATGGCTTCGCGTCCGTCTTTGAGGGTTATGGAAATTGGGGAAAAGAGCATAGGAATACCTCGCTTGTGCTATTTTGCGGGAGCGGCAAGCGGCTCCCCTACAGGGATTGTGCTATTGGGGTGGAAAGATTCTTCGCATTCGCTCAGAATGACATGGTTCGGGCGGGTTGTGCGAATGTGGTGGCTATTGTAGGGGGCGCCATTCCCTACAAAGTAACTACGGAAATCCAATGTAGGGGAGGCGTTACGTCCCCTACAGGTGTAATCCGTTATACGCCGAAGAAATAGCGCAGAAGGGCGCAGATAGTCTTGGCATCGTCGATCTCGCCCGAGCTTATCATAGCGAGAGCTTCATCCTTTGTCACACAGACAAGCTGAATGTCTTCATCTTCGTCGGGAGCAAGCTGATGCTCAAACATATCCTCGGCAACATAGAGGTGGATAACTTCATTCATGCAGCCGCAGGACGGGCATATCTTGCCCAGATAACGCATATTCTCGCTGTCATAGCCTATTTCCTCAGAAAGCTCTCTGCGCGCGCAGGTGATGATTTCTTCATTAGGGTCTATCTTGCCGGCAGGAATTTCAAGAAACTCCTTCATAAAGGCATAGCGGAACTGGCGGATGAGAATGATGCGTCCGTCAGGCAGCACAGGCACAACAGCACAGGCGCCCGGATGGAGCATGACCTCGCGGAAAGATTCCTTGCCGTTTTCCAGCAGGACCTTGTCCTTTTTTATTTTGATAAAGCCGCCGTTATAGGCGATTTCGGAAGTTAATGTTTTTTCAAGCATTGGAATTTGCTCCTTGTGGAGAGTGGGTTTGAGGATGCGGCATGATCGGAGAGGTTTCGGGACGTCATAAATGCCGTCCCCTACATATTCTGCGGGACGTTGTGAATCCCTCCACCACCATTCGGTGGTCCCCCTCCCTTTAGGCAAGGGAGGCTTTACCGTCCCTTACGGGGATTGTGCGAAAGGGGAAGGCTGTTGCAGAGAGACAGATTATTCCTCTAAAATGTGGAGGTGATATTCGCCTTCGATATCGAGAGTCTTCATCTTCTCCATTACATAGTCGAGATTTTCACCGTCAAAGGAGATAGCGATGCCGCATGCAGCAGAAATTGCGCGAGGAACAGGGATTGTTCTGATCATGCCCGACTTATCGAGAACGCGGCGTGCTGCGATAGCGCCGTGTGTGCTTTCAAATGAGATAACGTACTTTTTTGCCATTAGAGCTTTACCACCTTATTGTATTTTGCCATTTCTTCAACGATATCGTACATATTGCTTACATTCTGTGGAGCGCAGAGGTGGGAAATGCCATAGAAGTTGAGGCATGTGCCGCAGAATACAAGCTTTACGCCCTTGATAGCGAGTTCAGCAAGGCTGAGCTGGATTTCTTCGTTTTCGAGAACCTTAACGCCTTCGTTCATAAAGATCATAGCGCCAGGGAGGTCTTCTGTCTGTGTGAGTGTGTAGATATACATCTTGAGAAGGTTGCCGCCCAGTGGGTTATCTGTTACGCCGATACCCTTTTCTGTTACGAATACAGCCCAGTCGCCAACAGGCTTTTCGTCGATTACCTTGCCTTCGCCGCCGAGAACAACAGAGTAGATGCCGTTTTCTTCGGAAACTTCAAATGTCTTGCCAAGGTTGTTTGCGAGCTTCTTGAGGTTAGTTACAGCGATTTCCATATCAACGAGCATTGTGAGCTCCTTGACTTCCTTGAGAGCATTCTTAGCCATAACAACAGGGATAGGGCAGTTTGTCTTTGTTGCATCGAGTGTGATTGCAGGAATCATTTCGCTTACCTTGCCTTCGCCTGTGATAACAACTGTGAATACGCCGTCCTTTTCGGAGGAAACAGCTGTCTTGCCGTTGTTTTCAGCAAGCTTTGTAAGGTTAGCTACAGCGATCTTGTTGTCAACGAGAACTGTAAGCTCCTTTACGCCTTCGAGAAGAGCGTTCTTAGCCATGATAACAGGAGTTGGGCAAGCCTTGCCGACTGCGTCGAGTGTGAGAGCTTCGATAACTGCTTCTGCCTTGCCTTCGCCGGAGAGAGTTACTTCAAAGTCAGAGCCGATTGCCTTGCAGGAATAAGCCATGCCGGAGTTCTGAGCCAGCTTTTCAAGGTTGAGTGTAGCTGTCTTGTTGTCAACGAGAACTGTGATTTCCTTTTCGCCTTCTGCGATGACCTTCTTAGTCATAATAACAGGGATTGGGCAGTTCTTGCCTCTTGCGTCAATATTAGTCATTTTCAAATACCTCTTTGGTTTTAGTGTCTTCAAATTGTCTTGTGTATAAATTATAATAGTGGCCTCTCATTGCGATAAGCTGCCTGTGAGTGCCCTTCTCGATTATTTTACCATCAGATACGACTAAAATCAAGTCACATTCTCTGACGGTTGAAAGTCGGTGAGCGATCATGAAGGTTGTTCTGCCTTCCATGACCTTTGCGGTTATCTGCTGAATGAGAGCTTCGGTTTCTGTGTCGATAGACGAAGTTGCTTCGTCGAGAACGAATATTTTAGGGTTGCCGATGATGGCGCGCGCTATCGAGATGAGCTGCTTCTGTCCGACAGAAAGTCTGTCGCCGCCTTCGCCGACCTGTGTGTCATAGCCGTTATGCAGCTTTACAATAAAGTCGTGAGCGCAGGCAGTTTTTGCAGCTTCGATAACCTCATCCATTGTGGCATCCGGCTTGCCGTAACGGATGTTATCGGCAATAGTGCCTGAGAAAAGATGCGGAGTCTGGAGAACATAGCCTATCTGACTGTGGAGCCAGAGAAGGCTGCGCTCCTGCAGATCCTTGCCGTCAAGCAGGATTCGTCCGCCTGTAGGCTCATAGAAACGGCAGGCGAGGTTGACAAGAGTGCTCTTGCCTGCGCCTGTTTCGCCTACGATGGCCACAGAGGAGCCTGCAGGAATGTCAAGATTGAAGTGTTCGAGAACATTCACTTCGCCGTCAGGATACATGAATGTTACATCTTCAAATCTGATATTACCGTGGATTTCTTCCCAGTTTTCACGCTTCGGCTCAAAAATTGTACCGTACTTTGCCTCGATTTCAGGGGAATCCTTGATGAGAGGCTCGGTTGTCATCAGCTTGTGGATTCGTTCAACATTTGCCTGAGCAGCTACGATGTTTGTGAGACCGCCGATGATGTTCTGGATAGGCTCGACGATGGAAAGTGTGTAAGTGAGGAATGTGACGAACTTTGCAATGTCAAAGCCTGTATCAAAATTGAGCACGCCGCCTGCCGAAAGAACGACAGCAAATGCGCATGAGCCCATGAACATGACGAGAGGACCGAAAACCGACTGGAGCGTCTTTGTGCTCATAGCCTTGTTATAAAGGTCCTGCGCCTTATCCATAAACTCGCTTTCGCGGTTTGCGTTTGCGGAGAGCGATTTGATGGTTTTCGCACCGGAAATATCTTCGGAAAATGCCGCAACAAGGGCGGAGTTTGCTCGTCTTACCGAACGGTTGCCGATGAGCAGCTTTTTGCGGAAATATGCGCAGACGAGCAAGCCAAACGGCACGATTATGAATACCAAAAGCGCCAGCTTGACCGAGATGGTGAACATCATTGCAAGCACTGCAAAGAGATAGCATATATCAAATACTAAATCTGCCAGAGCCCATGAGAAGATGTTGCCCATCATATTTGTGTCCGACATGATTCGGCTCATAAGATAGCCGACCGGTGTTGTGTTATAGAATGACAGCGGAAGTTTCTGGGTATGCTCAAATGCGGCATTACGCATATCCTTACCGATTGTCATTTCAAGGAACATACATTTGCGGGAGTAGATTATCGTGAATATTACAGTTATCGCCAGCAGGAAAAGATAAGCGGCGATGAATGGACCTATGCCGTCAAGGGTGTTTTTGCCGATAAAGTTGGCTATGGCGTACTCGGCGAATTTCGGGTACACCGCTTCAACAACAGGCAGAACGACTGCCGAGAGAAGCATGATGACTGTGTGCATCTTATAGCGTTTAAAGAACTTAAAGGGGAGCGCCCATGGCTTAGGGTCAAATTTGGTGCTCAGTGAATATTCGTCAAAGTTATTAGCCATTATTCTCCCTCCTTTTCAGACAGTTCTTCTTCAAGCAGGCTCTGAATATTCCAGATTCTGCTGTAGATACCCTCTTCTCTGAGAAGCTCATCGTGGGAGCCGAGCTGGCTCAGTTTGCCGTCCTTGAGGACTAAAATACGGTCAGCTTCCATAAGGGTTGTGGCTCTGTGGCTGATAATAATGGTCGTCACCTTCTTATCGCGTTCCTTGAGAGCCTTGCGGATTCCTGCGTCTGTTTCGGTGTCGACCGCCGAAAGGCTATCGTCAAAAATCAGCACAGGAGGGTCTGCGGCGAGAGTACGGGCGATTGCCACTCTCTGCTTCTGTCCGCCCGAAAGTGTAACGCCGCGCTCGCCCAGCATGGTGTCATAACCCTGCGGGAAGTTTGAAATCGAGCGGTGCACATGGGCAGTTTCGGTCGCCTTGAAGATTTCTTCATCAGAAGCGTCCGGATAGAGCATACGCAGATTTTCCATAATTGTCTTGCTGAAAAGGAAAGGCTCCTGCAGGATAAGACCCATCTGGCGTCTCAGGCTCATTTTTTCAAAGGTTCTGATGTCGCGGCCGCCTATTGTGATAGTGCCTTCGTCTGCGTCATAGAGTCGGGTGAGAAGATAAGTGATGGTGCTCTTGCCCGAGCCTGTGCCGCCTAAGATAGCGAAGGTTTCCCCTTCCTTTATTGTGAAGGAAAGACCGTCAAGCACCTTGCCGTCTTCATAGCCGAAGGAGACGTTGTCAAAGACGATATCGCCTTTGACCTCATGCTCGCCTTCCGTAGGCTTTGGAGCTTCTTCTTCAAGGTCGAGAATCTGTCTCAGTCTGTCGATGGAAACGCCGACCTTGCCCATATCGGCAACGATACGAGCCAGCATACGGGTCGGACGGGTGACCGTTCTTATGTACATCATGAATGTTACGAAATTACCTGCCGTAATAGAGCCGTTTACAACGAAGAACACACCTGCCACAACGACGACAGCCACCTGGAACTGGCGCATAAAATCGCCGAAGGACCAGTGTACTGCAAACATCTTGCCGAGCTTTATCCAGAGCTCGGAATATGTTTCGTTGAGCTTGTTGAAATTGGTGAGTGTGTGCTTTTCCATGCCGAAGGCCTTAACGACACGGACACCTGCAAAGGCCTCCTGAGTTGCGGAGGACAGAGCGCCCTCGGCTTCTTCAGTATAACGGTAGGAGTTTCTTATTTTTTTGAAAAAATAGAGAGAAACGAAAAAGCTCAGTGGGATAGTGGCAAATGCAATGCTTGCCAGCGGAACATTGAGAGCAAACATTAAAACAAAGGCGACGACTATCATGGATACCACGCGGACAAGGTCTGTCAGCTGGATTGCAATAAAGTTTCGCACGGTTTCGATGTCTGTCGTACAGCGCTGGAGCGTGTCACCTGTCTGGGACTCCATGTGCCATCTGAACGGGAGCTTTAAAATGTGGCTGTGCATCCTCTGTCTTAAATTGATGGAGATACCCTCCGAAAGACGGGCTGCAAAATACTGTCTCAAGCCGTTGAATAAGCCTGAGATGCCGACGAAGAACAGGTATACAAGGGCGCAGATCCAGAGGTTGTTGAACAAAAACTCTCTGCCGCCGATGCTTTCGATATAGCTTACGATCGGAGCCGGAAGGTCGAAAGGCTTACTGCCTACGACAGAGTCAACAATCGTACCTACAAGGACAGGGGAGATATAGCTGAAGACAACGCCTATCAGCATACAGCCCACTGCCAGAATGAAAAACGCGCGGTTTTTACCCATTACCTGCCACAAAAAACCGAATGTGGACTTGTTTTTCAAATCGTCACCTCCTGAAAACTTATGTATTTTATATACATATATAATATAATAAATTTAATCAGTTGTCAATTATACCATAGTGTGATACAATATAATACATAAAGGAAATATACGATTTTATACAAACCCATGATATTATACAGCAAAGTATGATAAATTGATATTTTTATAGAGAAAATCAATAAATGTCTGTTGACATTATAGGGAAAAGAATAAGAAACTACTTAAAGTCGGATTTAAGCAGGCATAATATCAGAGCTTTGTTTTCGAACATTTGCTGATGAAATAAAAATATTTTGCAAGTATAAATTAAAATAAAAGAAGGAGAAACCACTATGTTAAAGACAAATCGTGACAAGATCGCAATGCTTTCCGTTCAGGGACAGGTTCGCCATTCCCGCTATGCCACAAGCGGCAAGACAGGTATCGACGGCGAAGTTTTCTACATTCCTGGCACAGGCGGTATCACATACAATGCTCAGGTGGGCATGAACTGTGTTGACTGGAATGCCGACCATCTTGAACCTGGCGTAACAACACGCCATCCTAACGATGACTTCAACCACGCTTACATCGCATATTCCTGCGTCGGCAACGAAGCAATTATTATCTCCGGCGAAGCAAAGGGCACAAAGGGCTTTGTAACAGGTAAGCACGGCGGATGCGAGCATCTCATGGTGCATTTTGACCGCGAAACAAAGGAAAAGATGACAATGGACGATAAGATCCTCATCAAGGCTTACGGTCAGGGCCTTCTCCTTGAAGATCATCCTAATATCATCGTAAGAAATCTTGATCCGAACCTCCTCGATAAGTTCAACATCATCGAAGAAGGCAAGAAGCTGAAAATCGGAGTTGCCAAGATCGTTCCTGCCTGCATTATGGGCTCAGGTCTCGGCACAGTTTC
This sequence comes from Oscillospiraceae bacterium, assembly GCA_015068285.1. Taxonomy (GTDB): domain Bacteria; phylum Bacillota; class Clostridia; order Oscillospirales; family Butyricicoccaceae; genus SIG471. The sequence continues at coordinate 15,233 of SVKW01000031.1, forward strand.
TCCAAATGCAGGTGACTACGACATCACTCTCCATGACAAGAAGATCATGAAGAAGTATGGTCTTGACCAGCTTCGCTTCGGCGATATCGTTGCTATTATGGACGCTGATACACGCTACGGCAGAAACTTCCGCACAGGCGCTGTCACAATCGGCGTTATCGTACACGGCGACTGCAAGCAGGCAGGCCACGGTCCTGGCGTAACATCTCTTCTTTCCTGCAAGACAAATGACATCGTGCCGTTTATCGACGAAAATGCAAACCTCGCTCATTATTTTGATGTAAAGTAAGAAACTGAATGTTCTGCAGGGGCGGGTCTCTGCCCCTGCAAAAATGAATTGCCTTTGGCATGAAAGAAAATATACGACCTGCGGTCTACACCTCATCCACCGCAAGCGGTCCACCTTCCCAAATGGGGTCCCCGAACAGCCTGCTGTTTGGGGTGTGAATCGAGGGGAAGGCGAATAGCTAATTGTATTTTCATGACGAAGTCAATTCATTTACCCAAATCCCTGACGAAAAGGAGCTGTAATTTCCTATGACATACGCAGAAAAACTTTCTGAAATGATACAGTGCGAAACGATTTCGCAGAAGGACGAAAAGAATCTTCCGAAATTTTATGAATTCCATAAGGTACTGGAGAAGCTTTTTCCCCTTGTCCACGCAAAGATGGAAAAGCGTGATTTTGAAGGCTCGCTGATGTTTTATCTCAAGGGCACAGGCGAAAAAGAGCCTCTTATGCTTATGAGCCACATGGACGTTGTCGAGGCAACCGGGGACTGGGTTCACCCTCCGTTTTCCGGTCATATCGACGACAAACGAATCTGGGGCAGAGGCACCCTTGACACAAAGGGCTCGCTTTTTGCCCTTATGCAGGCTGCCGAAGAATTGCTTGAAAATGATATGGAATTGCCATTTGACCTCTATCTCGTAACTTCCTGCACAGAGGAAGTAGGCGGCGAAGGCGGCAAAGCTATGGCGAAATATCTCAAGGATAACAATATCCGCATCGGTCTGCTCATTGACGAGGGCGGCGCCATTATGGAAGAACCTATCAAGGGCGCAAAGGGCAGGTTTGCCATGATAGGCGTTATCGAAAAGGGCGGAGGAAATCTTAAAATCATCGCCCGCTCCAAGGGAGGACATTCCTCAACACCGCCTAAGAATACTCCGATTGCCCGTCTTGCCAAATTTATAAATCACATCGAAAACCATGACCCGTTCCGCGTGGAAATCTCTCCGCAGGTGGAAAAAATGCTTGAGGTGCTGTCTAAGGATATGGACGGCGTTTTAGGCTTTGCTCTTAAAAACAAGCAGTACACAGCGCCCCTTATCAAAATGATCATGCCTAAGGTCAACGCAACTGCAGGCGCAATGCTCAAGACAACCGTTGCATTTACAATGCAGGGCGGCTCTCAGGGTGCAAATGTGCTTCCGCAGGAGGCCTATGTTGTGGCAAATCTCCGTTTTATTCCTCACCAGAACAGGGACGAAAGCATTGCGATTATGAAGAAAATTGCGAAAAGATATGACCTTGATGTGGAGGTTATGTCTGCCCGCCCTGCCACACGCCCGACAGATATCAATGGTAAGGGCTATAAGTATGTGGAAAAAACTCTCAACAAGGTCTTCCCTGATGTGGCTGTGTCCCCTTATGTCATGGTTGGCGGCACAGACTCACGCTTCTACGCAGGTGTGACTAGGGATATAATCCGCTTTGCGCCGATTTTTATGGATGACCAGCAGTATGCCTCTGTTCACGGCACAAATGAAAATGTTTTCATCGACGCTCTGCCGAAGGCTGTTGAGTTTTATAAGGAAATAGTGAAGAATTATTGATTTTTACACAAGAAAGCCCGCTGTTTGAAAATGAATAGTGAAAAAGTATAGTGTCGTTTTGCAGCGGATTAAATAAAAAATCTCTCCCCCAGTCACTCCGTGACAGCCCCCTCGTCAGAGGGAGCCGGGAAAATATTTGTCATCCTGAACGAATGTGAAGGATCTTCTGAAATTCAGTGCAGATTATCTGCTTTGAGTTTCAGATAAGGGACTGTGTTTTGCAGTACAGCAATTAACCGCAAACTTAACTTTTTGTCCATTGACATTTGACCTGTTTGGGCATAATATATAGGAATAATAAACTTTTACGGAGGTTTTACTATGAGATACAGAATAATTGCCGACAGCTCGTGTGACCTGCCGTCTGATTTTCTTGAAAAAGATGATATAGATTTTTCGATAGTTCCACTGACAATCACCATCGACGGCAAGGAGTTTGTCGACGATGACAGCCTCGATATGAAGGCATTTCTCAACGCAATGCGTACAGGCAAGACTATGACGACAGCCTGCCCTTCGCCAAGCATTTTTGCAGACGAAATGAAGAAAAATATCCACAGCGTGTGTGTAACTATTTCGCAGAATCTGAGCGGCACCTATAATGCGGCTGTTCAGGGCACACAGATTGCCAAGGAAGAAAACGGGGAAATCAAGGCTGAGGTTGCCGACAGCTTCCTGACATCGGGCGGCATGG
>SVKW01000176.1 GCA_015068285.1 Oscillospiraceae bacterium
ATTTGATACTGTCTTTGCCTGCCATCTTCAGTCGAGCATAAATACAGGCGAGCTTCATTTTGTCAAGGGCGACGCTATGGCTACAGCAATGGGCTTCAATATCAAAATCAAGGGCAGAGGCGGCCACGGCTCACGTCCTGATATGTCAATAAGCCCTGTCGACTGCTTCGTGGCGGTCTATAACGGCATGAATACTATCCGCATGAGAAACTGCGACCCATATAATCCGATAACATTCTCGGTCGGTCACGTTGTTTCGGGCACAAAGGGCAATATCATTCCTGACGAGCTTCAGTTTGAAGGCACAGTCCGTCTGTTTGACTATGAGCAGGGCATGAGATTCAGAACAGCCTTCCTTGAAATGCTTGAAAATACCTGCAAGGCTTACGGCTGTGATTATGAAATAATCCGTCTCAATTATCCTGGCTTAAGCGTTTACAACGATGCACAGTGCACAGATATGGCTATAAAGGCTGTGGAAAAATATATGGGCGAAGGCATTGCCAAGGTTGGTATTCCAATCATGGGCTCGGAATCCTTCCCGACATATCAGCGCCTTGCTCCGGGTGTATTCTGCTTTGCGGGCGCACGAAGCGAGGAAAAGGGCATCACAGCCGACCATCATAACCCTAAGTTTGATATCGACGAGGACGGCCTTGTTTACTCCTGCGCCGTTTATCTTGCCTATACTTTTGAGTATCTCAATAATGGCTTCGATACTGAAGACAGAAAGATGAAGGTCAAGTACGTCGACTTCTTAAAGAGCATCAATGCTCCGACAGAACAGATAAAGAAAATCGAGGAATATAAGGAATAATATACTATAGTCTGTAGGGGCGGGTTTCTATGCCCGCCCGTGGACACGGCACGCTGTGTCCCTACAAAGCCTGTGCAAAACAACCCCGCCCAAAGGAGTTATAATGACTAAAATCCTGTTCATCTGCCACGGCAATATATGCCGCAGTCCTATGGCGGAGTTTGTGATGAAAAATATGGTGGAGCAAATGGGACTGGCTTCACAGTTTTATATCGAGTCGGCGGCGACAAGCCGTGAGGAGATTGGCAACCCTGTCTATCAGCCTGTGCGAAAGCTTCTTTCTCAGCATGGCATTGATACATCAGGCAAGACAGCCCGCCAGATGACGAAAGCCGACTATGACCGCTTCGATTACATCGTTGCGATGGACAGTAACAACCTCCGCAATATGGAGCGTATCATAGGAAGGGACACAGAGGGCAAGGTTTCCCTCCTGCTTGACCATGCAGGCATACATCGCGATGTTGCTGACCCTTGGTACACAAGAGATTTCGAGGCAACATGGAACGATGTGAATATCGGTTGTAAAGCCTTGCTGGAAAAGATTACATAACAATAAAAGAGCGGTTCAATCCGAACTGCTCTTTTTTGTACTCATAACTCTGTAGGGGCGGATGCCTACATCCGCCCGCGGGTCGATGTGGGCATCGACCCCTACGATGCAAGTGAGGCTATTCGTCTCTTCAATTACACAAATAAAAAAGAGCAACTCATTTGAGTTGCTCTTTTATTTTACCATATCCATGGAAACATGCGGTATTTCACCTTATTTTTATACTCCTTATAGCCTTTCAGCTCCCTTTCCAGCACCTCTTCTTCGTTTCTGATTCGCTTTGCGATGATGAAAGGATAGGCGAGGAAGATGACGAAAGACACCCACGAGCCGAGGATAACCGGCATCGCCATAAAGAGAAAAACTGTGGCGAAGTACATCGGATGGCGGACAATGCCGTAGAGACCTGTCGAAACGACAGTCTGCCCCTCCTGCACCTCAATAGTGCGTGAAAGCCATGTGTTTTCCCTCAAAACCTCAGCGAAAAGTCCGTAAGATATGAGCAGAATTACACAGCCTGCGTAGCAAAGCCACATCGGCATATTGCTCCAGCCCATGCGGAAATCGAGCCCTGCGAGCACAAAGCCGAGGATGAACATAAGCCCACTGAGCTTTACAACATTCTGCTGCTCGCCTTGTTTTTCCTTTGCATCAAGGCGGCTTCTGAGCAGGGCAGGGTTTTTGACCATCATAACAATGCCGGCAAGAAACATCGGCACGAAAAGCACCGCCATAAACAGCCAGCCGTTATAGAAATCCATCGTGCCGGCAGGCAGAAAGATGAGAGCACCCACAAGAATTACTCCCAGGGCGAATTTGAAAATTGCTTCAAAAAATAGTTTAAGTGTCATAGTTAAATAAAGTTCAGAATTGAAAGTTGAAAGTTGAGAGTTAAGGTGTCTGCGGCGGATTGGATGGGGGATTGTGCAAAACGCAGGAGATTCTTCGGCGTTGCCTCAGAATGACAGGTTATTCTATAGCCTTCCCTTTGAGGGAAAGTTTAAAATTTTTCTTGCCTCTCCTATTTTATGAGAGGTGGCACACGAAGTGTGACAGAGAGGTAAAAAGCTATTTAATCCGTGCGAAGCACACCTTATATCTGCGCAGCAGTATGTAATCACGCAAAGCGTGTATGTAATTGCGAAGCGTATGGCATCACCGCAGATGTATGTAATTGCTGCCTGCGGCGCATTTAATAGGGCGGAATGTCGAGGGCGCCATTCCCTACAAATCATTCTTGCCTCCCCTGTGCAAGGGGAGGGGGACCATCCGTAGGATGGTGGAGGGGTTGTAGTGTATGAGTGACCGGCGGTCGCAGACGGACGAGCAATGCTCGCACCTACAAGCTTATGCGACCCACACAGACAACACAGGGGCGAACGATTTCGCCCCTGATATTTATTCACTTCAATTACTTCTTCTTTGCAAGGCCGAGAGTGATGAGAAGCTCGATATAGCCGTTGATAAGCTCGAAGCTGTCGATGCCCATATCAGCCGCTACAAGACGGGCGATTTCAGCATTTGTGCGTACGCCGTCCATATAGAACACGATGAGGATAGCATAGCTGTGGCTGCCCTTTGCGAGAGGGGCGATATTCTTGTCAAATGCCTTGATAGCCGCCTTCTGTTCCTCAGTTTTAGCGAAAACATGGAGTCTGTCGATAGGACCGACAAAGAGACGCTCAGGCACATAAACCTTGCTTTCATC
>SVKW01000177.1 GCA_015068285.1 Oscillospiraceae bacterium
TAAAAAATTAAGGCTTGATCCCATATGGTATCAAGCCTTTTTCATAACCAAAACAAAATGCAGGCAAATGCCTGCATTTTTATTATTTTAGCTTCTTCTTCTGTTGGAAACAAGCGCACCATCGCTCATCATCTGAATATTATCAAGCGACTTACCTGTACCGTAAGCAACGCAGGAAATTGCATCATCAGCAACTCTTGTAGGAATACCTGTCTTTTCCTCAATAAGCTTATCAAAGCCATAAACAAGGCTGCCGCCGCCTGTCATAACGATACCGTTTGTGGAAATATCACCAACAAGCTCAGGCGCTGTTCTTTCGAGAACGCTGTGTGTAGCTTCAAGAATTTTTGCAGCTACATCTTCAAACGCTTCTCTGATTTCTTCGGAAGAAACTTCAAATGTCTTTGGAAGACCTGTGAGAAGGCATCTGCCCTTTACTGTTGTGGAAATATCTTCCGGTCTTGGGTATACACAGCCGATATTGATCTTGATTTCTTCTGCTGTTCTTTCACCGATAAGAACATTGTGCTTCTTTCTGATGTACTTTACGATAGCTTCGTCGAACTTATCGCCGCCGATCTTGATAGATGTGGATTCAACGATACCACCGAGAGAAATAACTGCGATATCCGCTGTACCGCCGCCGATATCAACTACCATATTGCCGTCAGGCTTGGAAATATCGATACCTGCGCCGATAGCTGCCGCAACAGGTTCTTCAATGAGGAATACTCTCTTTGCACCAGCCTGAAGACAAGCATCTGTAACAGCTCTTTCTTCAACTTCTGTAATAATGCTTGGAATACATACCACGATATTTGGCTTGAAAAGTCTGAAACCAAGAACCTTCTTGATGAATTCCTTGATCATCTTTTCTGTCATAACGTAGTCGGAAATAACACCCTCACGAAGAGGACGTACTGCAATGATATTGCCAGGTGTTCTGCCCAACATTTTCTGAGCGTCTGCGCCAACAGCTTTGATCTTATTTGTATTTACATCAATAGCAACAACAGATGGTTCGCAAAGTGCAATACCCTTGCCTTTAACATAAACCAGGATCGAAGCCGTACCTAAGTCCATACCTATATCTCTTGAAGACATATCTCTACCTCTTTTCAAATTCTAAATCTATATATTTATATTATAACCAATGGGAAACAATTTTTCAATATCTTTTGTCATTTTTTATAAGCAAATGTGGCACACCCTACCTCACCTGAGCCTGCTAATTTCAAAGTTTTCGCAATCTCAGACACCGTTGAGCCTGTTGTAAAAATATCATCAACTATAAGTATCTTTTTATTCTTTATAATTTCCGTATCACAACAAACTTCGTATGCACCAAGCACATTTGCTCTTCTCTCTTCAGGTTTAAGATCAAACATTGGCTTTGTCTTCCTGATTTTCTTTACTGTTCTGAATACCTCTTTACCTGTCAGTTTTCCTAACTCATCAGCAAGAAGCTTCGCCTGATTATAGCCTCTCTTAAAAACTGTAGCTCTGTTTGATGGCACATATGTCAGAAAATCATAACTGCATCTGTTAAGAATATACTGCTTATATAATTCACGGGCAAAAGGTCTGGAGTAACCGGGTTTCTGATTGAATTTAAATCTATGCACAGCGGCTCTGACCTCATCTTTGTACCACGCTGCAGCAATCTTCTGATCAATAAATCTTGTCACAAGAAAATCAGGCGAAGCCTTTATAAGATTATCACTTTTCTCGCGACATTCTGTGCATATTTCAAACTCATCGTCTTCAGTAAGCCTGCCGCAGAAAACACATCTGTCAGGGAAAATAAGCTTATGTATTTTCATAATAGTATCTTATCCTCGTTTTAAGCGCGCTATACCGCTTATTCTTATTATTGGAATCGACCATCTGATTGACATAATCGGCTCTGCCAACTATAATAAGCAATTTTTTCGCACGAGTGATAGCCGTATACAGAATACTGCGATTCATCAGTCGTTCAGGCATCTCAAATATAGGAATAATAACTGCATCGTATTCACTGCCTTGCGATTTATGGACAGTTATGGCATAAGCATGTTCTATCTGATTGAGCTCATCAAAAGAATAATTAACTTCCTTATCATCAAAAATAACAGTCATTATACCTGCACTTTTATCTATAGCTGTAATAACACCTGTGTCACCATTGAATATTCCGGTCCCGATCTCGCCTGTGTTTGGATTTACCCACATTATATCATAGTTATTTTTAATCTGCATCACGCGATCATTGATTCTGAAAACAACAGAACCATAGCGCAGTTCCTTGGATACACCCTTCATAGGATTAAGAACATTCTGTAAGAGCTTATTGAGTGCAATAGTGCCGCATCTCATCTGCCTTGTTGGTGTTATCACCTGTATATTTTCAGGCTCAATTCCAAACGCTCTCGGGATTCTCTCCGACATAAGCGAAACAATATTATCCGTTGCGCCTTTTGAACCTGTTACCGAAGCAAAATAGAAATCGCCTTTATTCCTCGACAAATCGGGGTACAAGCCCGCATTTATATAATGAGCATTTTCAACTATTTCGCTGCCGCTTCCCTGTCTGAATACATAGCTAAGCTTTGTCGCATGAACATACTTGGACTCAACAATATCGCTGAAGAAAGTACCCGAGCCAACAGGCGGAAGCTGATCTTTATCTCCCACAAAGACGACTCTTGCATGGGGTTTTAATGCATAAAATATTGAAGAAGCAAGCTTCATATCTACCATCGAGCCCTCATCGACTATCAGCACATCAATATCGAGCGGATTTTCAAGATTACGCATAAATCGCATTACGCCATCTTTTTTGGAATAGCTGCCTTCGAGCAATCTATGAATTGTTTTAGCCTCTACACCGCACAGCTCAGTCATTCTTTTCGCAGCCCTGCCTGTAGGAGCCGCAAGAGCTATTTCCATTCCATAATGTTCAAATAATCGTATAAGTCCTTGAATTGTTGTGGTTTTGCCC
>SVKW01000178.1 GCA_015068285.1 Oscillospiraceae bacterium
CGTGCCCTATTTAATCACTTGGGGTCCCCATAAAACCTGTTTTATGGGGTAAATATCATAAAGAACCTGCCGGAGGCAAACCACGCCTTGCGCGTGGCGGGGAAGCTTATGGTTTAGATAAAGCTTTACTCTGTAAATCAAACTCTGTTACACCGTTAAATACGCAAAAAGCCCGTCGTTGTGACGGACTTTTTCGTTCCAGAACATAAATTATGAGAGGTCGTTTATGGAGGAATAGACCATGGAAACCTATCGCCTGTGCTTCTTTATGGCGTAGTAGCACTTGTCGGCGGTTATCCATAGGTATATTATGACTAATCCCGTGAGAATTATTCCGCCGAGAATGATATTTTTAAGTATTTCAAGAAAATTTTTCATAAAATTACCTTACAAAACCCCATTCAGCCTTTGCCAGCTCGCGGCCGACAAAGAATACCGCTGAAATTATGATGAAAGTCAATATAATACCCAGATATATAGTGGAAAATCCCAGTATAAGCTCGTTTATCGTGCCTGCGATAAAGAGAAATGGTGTAAAAAGCTTCACGGCAAACCAGCCGAAAAATGAAATCTCCTGTAAAGGGCTGAACCATATCGCAAGAGCGATTATCAACGGCAGATGAAGCAGAAAATAGGTCTTTGCCCCGTCTTTGTCATAGCTTGCATAACCTATATAGCCCCATATCAGCAAAAGAACAGGTGTTGTAATAATATATACACCGAGAATACTGAATACTACAGGCAAAAATCCAAGGGCGATAAATTTCAAGTTTTCTTTCATATTATCAATCCTTCCAGTAGAAAAAGCCGAAGATTATCGTTGCCGAAATCAGCACAAGAGCCATAATATACATTATTTTATCTCCTCGCTGCTTGTGATAACCTCGTCAGCATAGACAGGGAAGGTGAAAACTGTCTTGAACTGGTCGCCGTCAATGGCAACGTCAAAGCTGCCGCCCGAAACCTGAGTGAAGCTCTGGGCTATCGAAAGCCCTAAGCCTGTGCCCTCTGTACTGCGGTTTTTGTCGCCTCTTACAAATCTCTGCATGATCTCGTCAGCCGTGAAATCCATCTCGAAAGCCGATGTGTTTTTGACAGAAAGCACAGCGTTTTCTTCGGTCTTAACCAGGTCAATATATATGCGTGAGCCGGCAAGAGAATACTTGAGAGCGTTGTCCACAACATTCTGCAGGGCGCGGGAAAGCTTTTTGCCGTCGGCTCTTATAACAACGGGAGACGGAGCAAGGTTGATTTTCAGCTTGGCGTCCGATGCCTTGATTTTGTCCTCCATATCGGCAAGAAGCTGATTTGTCAGCTTGGTGAAATCCAGAGGCTTGATATCGAGCTGTGCATTGCCGCTGTTTGTTTTGGCAAGGTCAAAAAGGTCGCTTACAATGCCCTTTAGCCTGTCAGCCTTCTGGGCGAGAATACCCACATAATCCTTGGCAACATCATTCATTTCTTCCTTTTTCAGAAGGTCGATGTAGCTGATGATAGAGGTCAGCGGAGTTTTCAGATCGTGGGAAACATTGGTGATAAGCTCGACTTTCATGCGTTCACCCTTCATCTGCTCCTCCAAAGCTTCGCTTAAGCCCTCGCTGATGTTGGCAAGCTTATCCGAGCTGTCGACAAGAGGGTCGCCATCGTCAATGCCTGCGTAATAGTCAAGGTCGCCCGAAGAAACCTTGTCTATCTGCACCAGAAGTCGGGCCATCGACTGGGAATAGCGTGTGGTTTTCTTAATGTAATGCCAGATGAGGACACATTCGAGAATAATTATTGAGATGCAAATAAGTATCCAGAAAAACTGCATATTCCATATTGCGAGAGCAAAAAATGCAGAGAAGCACAAAGCAACAAACAGAAGAACGGAAATTGCCACAAAGCGTACCTGAATTTTATGGAAGCCTGCGGCAAAATGTACATCTTTGAATTCAACACCTGTGAAGTTGCGGATAAACTCGCCGCAAAATGCCGAAACAGCCTTGAAAAATGCCTTGATTTTGTGCCAGAGCCAGCCGAGGCAGGTGCCTTTTATAAGAGTTCTTGCTTTTATTTTGCGTACAAGAGAGAGGAAAATCCACATTGCGAGCGCATAAATGCCCTCAGCAGCAATACAGATGAGGAATTTTCCAAAATTATAGGAAGATTTCACCACATAAGGCGAATAGGCATAGCTCATCTCGCTCATAGCAATAAATGCCATCGACACAAGGAAAATCAAGCCGAAAAGATGAACCTCTGTCCAGATATTGTCGGGGAAAATAGTGTGGACAAGGTTGTCTTCAGGCTTTCTGCCCGAAACCATAATGAGATAAATCACACAGACAAGGAAAACGATAAGCCTGTTGAATTCAACAGAAGCCAGATTGCGGACGGCATCGCGGTTTTCATTATAATTTTCAAAGCCCTCGCCCCAATATTCATCAGGGAAGGAGATAACAGCTTTGCGGTCAGCGCGATAATTGAATGCGCCGATAAGGCTCTCGCTTATGTCGCCGCCCACTTCGGTAATTGTGCCGTTTGAATAGACGATGTAATTGCCCTTGCGGAATTGGTCGATGTTATACTTGCTGTCACTTGTAAGCATTGTATTGCCTTCTTCGTCGGTGACAGCAAATTCCAGCAAATCAAGCTGTTTTATCAGATAAGGAGAAGCCGAAAACCCATCGCTTGCTCTTTCAAGCACATAATAAGTGCCGTTGTGAATTCTGCTATGGGCTCTTGAAGTTTCATAATAGCTGTCGGCAAAAAGGCTCTCAAATATGAGAGATATGTCACCCGATTTGTTTTTGAATAAAAAGTCTCCTAAATCATTTATCGCCAACCACACCATAAGCATGGAAAGGGCGAATGCGATAATTTTTGTAAGCCGATTACGGCTGATATTTTTCAATTTTGTAGCCAATACCCCACACCACCTTCAAATATTTTGGCTCCTTAGGAT
>SVKW01000179.1 GCA_015068285.1 Oscillospiraceae bacterium
CTGAGTTCTGAGAACGATATTGTCGGAAATATAGAATGTATCCTGTTCGTCTCTTGCAGGGTGGCCCTTTGGAATGTTGAGAGCTTCAAAGTTGTAGTAGTCGAGCTCAACTTCAGGACCGTCAGCGATTGTGAAGCCGATACCTGTGAAAATATCGCAGATTTCGTCGAGAACGATGGATGTTGGGTGCTTCTTGCCGATAACAGGAGCTGTGCCAGGCATTGTAACGTCGATAGCTTCGCGTACAAGCTTTTCAGCAGTTGCCTTTTCTGTCATAACAGCCTTTGCTTCTTCAAGAGAAGCTTCAAGAGTCTGGCGTACTTCGTTGGCGAGAGCGCCGATAACAGGGCGCATTTCAGCGTCGAGCTTACCCATCTGCTTGAGGATAGCTGTCAGCTCGCCCTTCTTGCCGAGAACATTTACTCTGATAGAATCAAGAGCTTCAAAGCTTTCGGCAGCCTTGATGTCATTAAGTGTCTTTTCCAAGATACTTGTAAGTTGTTCTTTCATTGGTTTCTCCTTTATGACTTAGATAAATTATTTATAAAAAAATAAGCCCCTGCCATAAGACAGGGGCGAAAAAACATAGTTTCCGTGGTACCACCCTGGTTTCCTGTAAAAATACAGGACACTCAGACCCTTTAACGCAGGGATACGTCACAGCCTACTCAAGCGTCAGCTCTTTAAGCGATGCGGCTCCAAAGTGAACTTCACATAACGACCATGGGAACAATCACACCATTTTGTTCCTCTCTGAACACGTCCTTTATGCTACTCTCTTTATCAATGCCTTTTTATATTGGTAACCTCTGATTTATTCAGTGGTTACTTATAGTATAGATACTCATGGTCAAAAGACCATCTAAAAATATTTATACCATAAATCCCGCTAAAAATCAATAGCTTCAGCCGCGATTATTGATAAAATTAAGGAAATCTTCCGTCGGCATAGGGCGGGCAAAGTAATATCCCTGAATATAATCGACGCCGAGACGGAGCATTTCGTCAAGCTGCTCCTGTGTTTCAACACCTTCGGCAAGAGTCTGCACGCCGAGGTCGTGCATCATTTTTACAGTGTCGCGGAAGATGAGAGCATTCTTGTCATTCTGGAAATAGGACCACACCATGCTCTTGTCCAGCTTGATAATCGAAAACGGCAGGCGGATAACGGTATCTATGTTGGCATAGCCTGTGCCGTAATCGTCAAGGGCAAAGACAACGCCGTGGTCGCCCAGAGTGCGGAGAGTATTTTCCACTATGTTATTGGCATTAGATGCGGCGGTCTCGGTCATCTCAAAAATAATATGCCCGGCAGAAACGCCGTGGTTTTCGAGGATTTTTCTGACCTTGCCGGGGAAGCTGTGCTGAAGCGCTTCGATAGCCGAAAGATTTATTTCGATATGCTCAATATCGGTTGTGTTTATCAGGTCATGCTCCCTGATAAGGCGGCACACCTTGTTAAGCACCTGCTCGCCGATTTTTATTATATTGCCGCTTTTTTCTGCGTATGGAATAAACTCATTGGGATAAATCATGCCAAGCTTGGGATGGGGGAAACGGACGAGAGCCTCAGCCTGAGTGAATTTGTCCTCCTTTGCCGAATAGATAGGCTGGAAATAAACATCAAGGCTATCGTTTTCGATGGCTTCGTGGAGAGCCTTCTGGATATCGAGCTCGCGGTGATATCGTTTGAGCATCATGTCGTCGATTTCAAGCAAAGTGCCCTTTCCGCTCTGCTTTGCCACAGGAATGGCATACTCAAGAAGCTTGATTATGTATTCGTAATCGGTCACATCTGTCACAGTGCCGTAGCAGATGCAGGCGGAAATTCGCACCTCGGCATTGTTTACAATATGCTCACGGCATAATGTTTCGCGGATTTCCTTTGCAATACGACGGCAGATTATTTTGGAAGACGGCAGAATAGCAAATTTATCACCTGACATTCTGAAAACCATTTCCTTTTCAGCCGACTGGGAAATAATGCTGAAAACTTTTTTTATGATGGCATCACCCATATCAACACCTAAAATATTGTTGATAGCCTTCATTTCGTCTATGGCAATGACGATGACAGAGCAGGAATTGTTATAGAGCAGATGCTCTTTGAGAGAAACGATAAGACTGCCTCTGTTGAAAGAGCCTGTCATAAGGTCTAAAAGCTCGTCGGGATTCTGCAGAGTGAGATACATCATTGTGATGGCTATTGAAATGCCCACGCCTGTCAGCAGACAATTTGGGAAGAAGAACTGAATACCCACGGTAAGAAGAATGAAAAATACAAAGGCGTATATCGTTCTGACTTCGATAGGGCGCAGCTTTGCTCGGAATCTGTGGGTGTATATCGTAACCATAACGAGATAGAAAAGGGTTGTGACATAGATGAGGAAAAACAACGGACCGTGAATGAAGTCGGTTTCGGTGATTGTGAAAATGTGCCCCGTGAATATGTTAAACAGGTTGAGAAGGGCAAAAATCGCCGCAGGTATCATAAGAACAACAAGCTTTGGGGCATTGTCCTTTGTGAATTGCTCGGCAAGGGCAAAGGTATAGAGCATGAGCATTGCGATAAGACATATCTGCATCATATAGAAAATGGTGAGCAGTATGAAATTAAGGCAGACGGGAACATTTTGCGAATACTCTGTGGTGTAGGCGGTTATAAGGTCGAGAGAAATATCGAGAATGCCTATGAGAATAAATGCCTCGAAAAATTTATTGGTTCGGGTGGGCAGCCTGCGCTTGCCGAGAAAGTCGATACTTACGACTATCAGGAAAATAAGGGCGCAGACCTCGTAATTTATATTGTAATGCATACAGTAAGCCTTTCATTTGATTTGCGTACTATATTATATAGTATTTGTCACAGAAAATCAAGTGTTTTGGTAACAAAATTATAAAATAAGACAAAAAATA
>SVKW01000032.1 GCA_015068285.1 Oscillospiraceae bacterium
GAGTATTCGCGCAAGTCTCTTTTCAGCCGTTTTGAGGTTCGCCTCAAGCTGTTTCAGGTCCTGCTTATACTTTCTCTTTTTAGGAGCGCGTTGCTCTCGTCTTTCGCTGGCAAGACAATAAAACTCTTCAACACAGCTTCCCGAGCGCACAACTCTCTTAACAAGTCTTTTCACTGCTTCACCTCACTGTTGTCATTGTATATCAAAAAATCGGCTGCAAACGGCTGTCTTTTCTCCCATCACTTTAGCCTCCCCTTGTTAAGGGGAGGTGGCAGCCGCAGACTGACGGAGGGGTGTAGGGCGTGGCCCGTCTATTCAATCACATAAACAAAAGCTCCCTCTTTACAGAGAGAGCCTCATACAAGCCTTTTAAGCCATTTTTTAATATCGGGAGTAAAACATCACATCCCATACCGTAAAAACCTCTCGACCTGGCTGTCATAGTCCAGCTCGTCCATTTTCGAAACATCGACAACAGGCTCACCTATCGGTCTGCCTGCCACAAAGTATCTCAGCGCATCAGGAGCATGTGTCAGCTCGTGAGGTTCCCTTGATACATCATTAGGATGCTTCTCATCACACTGTAATGACGGCAGTGTTCGGATAATATTTTTGCAGTTTTCCATAATGCGAAGCTTTGCAGTCTCCATGCCCTGCTCGTCCTTTCGGATTTTGAGCCATTCGGCTAAATCATACCACCCCTGCACTCTGTCATTCTTTGCCTTCGTCAGCGGAATGCCGCTCTCGGCAAAGATATCAGCTGTGCTTCGCCCCGTGTCTGCGTGTCTGTTCCATAAATCAGGAGGCGCAAATGTGGCAAATACTTCCTCATCGGAATATTCCTTTATCCTTTCGGCAGCCTTGGAAACAACAAGTCCGCTTTCGTAAACCTCGCGGTATACATAAGCATTGTTCTGCTCATCCAGCGCCACCCACAGACAGGCAAGCATATCAAGGCCATAGTCTATGGTTCTGTACCGTCTCCAATGCGACGGCAATCCAAAAGGCTTTATAACGTGGATATCTCTGTTCCACATGGAGAAATACTGTCCCTCGAACACGTCCCAGTCTCCGTTGAGCCATGCTTCCCTCTGCACAGGCGGCAGATTTTCAAGCATTTTCACATATCCGGGGTCACTCTTCATAAGGATCTGATTATCCTTGACCAATGCCTTGATAAATACATAATCGTCAGGATCCTCACTGTCCTTGTATTCCTTCGTTACAAATAGGCGCTTCATAAAATCATGTCCAACGCCGCCCGGGTTCATAGTGAAGTACATTCGCTTTGGGAAGCTGTTGGCACCTCGAAGGCAGGCGGTCAGAGACATAAGCTGATGTTCTGAGAACTGAGTTGCCTCGTCGACAAATATAATGTCATACTGGTTGCCCTGATATTGCAGAAGGTCGTTGTCATGCCGCAGATAGCCGAACAATATCTGCGAACCGTTTTTAAAAAACAAAGTCTTGAGTGAGCTTTTGTATTCGGCAATGCCCTTGCACATCGATGCAAGAGGCTGAATATGGTTCTGGCGCAGTTCGGGCATTGTTCGTCTCAGGATAAGGATAACAATGCCAGGATAATTGAGAGCGAGGAGTGGAGCCTTTATGCGTACAGCCATACTCTTTCCGCCGCCACGGCCTCCACCATATCCTACAAAACGAGCCGAAGCAGAAAGAAACTCCTTCTGCTTCGGCTGTGGTTCAGGTAATTTAAGTATCATCCTGCGCCTTTCCGTTATAGGAGAGGAAATTATCAAACTGCTTTCGCAGCTTGTCCTCTTCATCAGCGCTCATGTCAGGCTTTTCGACATAATGAACTTTTTCGTTCTTCTCACCTGTCTCATGCTTCAAAAAATGCGCCTGCATCTGAAGAAGCATCAAGCCGATGAGAAGCCCGGTGAGGCAACCTATTGTATAGAAAATCATACCTTCCATTACTTCTCAAAGCCCTCCAGTTTTTCAAATACCACCTTGATTTCGCCGCTCTGACCATCTTCTGTCTTGCCCCATCCAAAGTTGTGCTCAAGCGAAACCTTTGCTGCATTCACACCGTTCATCAGCTGTTCCTCGGTGTACATCTCGACATGCTGTCTGGCAGTCAGAACGATATCAGCCAGGTCCTCATCCTTGCCGTACTTTCGTAAAGTTTCGGATGAGATGCCAAGATGCAAAGCCAGACCGCTCATTGTATAAGGGCGGAACTGCTCGAAAACAAGCTTTCCGTCAGCATATACAAGTCTGCCATCGGCATTCACCTTCGGTCGCCAGCATGAATTAAAATAGCCCTTAACGGCTTTGGCGAGAGCTTCGGGCGATTCAAACGTCCGCTTTCTTCCGCCTTTGCCTTTAAGAATCTTCTTCGCCTCGTCTATTCGGGAATATGTTCCCTCATAGATTCTTTCATCCTTCTTCTTTGCCATTACATCACCTGTGGCAACTGCACAGCCGCCTGCAGCTGAGAAGATGTTTTAATCTTCTGCGGCATTGCCATTTGCTGTTTATCTTTAAGCGCCGCAATAAGCTTTGCCTTGCCAGGGATATACGCATCAGGAATCTGCTCAAGATACAGTTCTGCATCCTGAATAATTCCCTTGGAAAGCAGATTATCAAGAGTCTGAATCTGCATCAGTTCGCTGTAATAAGAAGCAGCGCCGATATCGACCTTGAGTGACATATTGACATCTCCGATAGTGGAAAAGTCGAAGTCACCGAGAACCTCTTCACCGCCTTCGATGTCCAGTGTGACAGTTCGCACACCGTAGTGAGCTCGCATCATATCCTGCAGAATGCGGACAGAACTTTCGCAAAGCTCATAGAACGCCAGCTTCTGCAATTCAAGAGGCATACTGGATGCCTTCTGCGTTGCAATGATAGCTGTGGCATTGTCAGGAGTGATGTTGCCCAGAACAACGTCGGAAGCGCCCATAAACTCGAGAGTCTTCTGGATAAGGTTATCAATAAGCTGAAGCACCTGATTGGACATATCAGCTGAACGCCATGGAACTGCAATAGCATTTTCGGCAGGGCTGCCGTTTACTGCTATGGCCTCGCCCACTTTGTTTGACCAATGCATGATTTTGTTTCTGTCATACATGATTTTCGGGAAAGCATTGTTCTTGATGGAGAGAATAGCCATTCCGAAAAGCTGATTTATGGCAATCTGGTTAGGAATGTAAGCTGATACAGCCGCCGCACCGTGACACGAATGTTTCACCTTCTCCCAGCGCATTCCTGCGATAGGATACTGCTTGTAAGTCGTGTCCCATTCTTCCTTGAGAATAACCTTCGGTGTGGATTTAACACACCATATCGTGCCGTTCTTGCGGAAGTATCTGTGGATGACCGTTGTCAGCTCGGAGGCATACGGCTCATTCTGCGTGTCCTCGTTCTCTCTGTCAGGGATAATGGCAGAGATTATGTCGTCAGAAAGTCCGTCCCTTTCGGCTTCCTCTTTCAGCAAAACTGTCGGAACTTTGAGAGTCACCAGCATATATGGCTGTTTCTCGATATCGGCAGAGTGGGGGTTGCCGAAGATGAGATTTGTGTTCTCAATTATCTCCGCCCTTATGTCACCCTTTACGAGCTGGCCGGTCTCGATAGCTGGGTCGAAATAGAAGTGGAGATATCCGTCTCCGTCGACAGCTGCATTGCGGAGCACATCGCGCAGGAGCGACTTAAAGCCGGAAAGTTCGATAGTTTTGTCGACCGCATCGGAGATGACCTTGGCAGTCAGCTGATTTGTCTCGGTCTCTTCGAAAGGTCTGTAGGAAGCAGAAACGTCATTGGAGA
The DNA here is from genome assembly GCA_015068285.1 of Oscillospiraceae bacterium. Classification (GTDB taxonomy): domain Bacteria; phylum Bacillota; class Clostridia; order Oscillospirales; family Butyricicoccaceae; genus SIG471. Next base: position 3,793 of record SVKW01000032.1, read on the forward strand.
CAATCATGGAGATGAAGAATGAAACAACACGACGGAGGACATTGATGACAGGCTTATCAAGGTCAGGGGCGTTGCATCCTTCCCACTGCTTGCCGATATAGAAGTTTTCGTTTACACGAACTGTTTCAAAAAGGTCGATAGAGCTCTTGTAGCTCTTGCCCTTTGTGAACTCTTCGTATATCTTTTCAGCTGTCAGTTTCATTTTCATCACCACCTTTCTCCAACGCACGAATATTGTACCACGAAAAAACGGCTGAAAACGGCTGTCTTTTTTGCAAACAAAAAGCTCCCCCTTCCGGGAGAGCATAAGCCTATCCGATTTTCTTCAGTTCCTCACGCACCAGCACTCTGATGCGTCCTTCACTGTAATGCACGATGGCAGCCACTTCGGTCCACGAATATTTGTTCGCCGAAAGATAACGCATAAAGATTGCCTGGCGCACTCTCGCATCCTGAATCTCAGCAACAGCCTTTTCAATTTCCTTGATTTCTGTCGCCACTTTCTCAGGATCGAGCGCAATGCCGGACCTGATTTCACTTTTCAAAAATCTGTACTGCTGCAGCCTCTGTTTAAAAGTCACCCCCACCTCCTGCGTGTATATATAAAATTTGCGCACGCGCAATAATGAATCGCGCGCTATTTTCAATGACCGCGCCCGCATAACGAGCACCGCCCCAACTATCTGCCACTTTTTCGGGCCATTTTTGCCCTTTTGGTTATAAACTTAAGCGTTTAACGAGTTCCGTAAGAACGCGCGCACGCGTTCTGCATATATTGTATCACAACAAAACGGCTGAAAGTGGCTATTTTATTGTAAAAAATAAAAAAGGCGGAAATTATTCCGCCTTTTGTAGTAGGTTTTGTTATTTAATGATTTCCGATTGCTCTAAAGAATGTTCTATGCAGCACATTAAATTATCTTCAATATATACTTTTACTTTTAATATTTTTGCATTTGCAACAACAGGAAGATTTGAAAAAGTAATGTCTGCTATATTGTCATATTCAATAGTTGTAGTTGTTTCTTTATGTTCATATACACTTTTACTTGTACACCAATCCATAACTACCTTAACAGTTAGTGAATCTAGTTTTTCTATGCTGTTCTTTTGCATTTGCCTAAGTATATACTTCCTTTTATTCAATGTATTTGAAAAATTAATATTCAAAACATTTCCAAAAAAACTACACTCAGTTATATATAAGCCATTATACTCAAACATATCCGTCTTACATATTTTTATCTTATCTTTATATTTGAGATAATTAAGTTGGTTTTTTGACCTCAATAAATTTAATAATGTCATTCTTTCAACGACATTTCTACATAATATAGCTTCTAAACACGTATCTATTTTCATGGAATTAGGATATAAAATTTCAGCTTGCCTATACGGTTTATTTTCTTCAAAATTTTCAAACCCTATACTGTATATCCTCTTGAAATCCAAGTTTGAAAATGCCTCCACCCCTTCGTATAGTTCCGCTCCATTTCCTGCTTGCCTACGTTCAGAAAATTTAACTCCTTCACAAGATAGCAATTTAGCTAAATCAAATACAAAGAATATTGGAACCGTCATATTAGCTTTATCATCATTATAATATCTTAATTTTGGGTGTTTATACCCCTCATTATAATATTGGGTCGGTGTCAAAGGTCTAAAATAAAACCTAACATTTGACAAAACCGAAATATTAGTCATATCAATAACTTGTCGACTTGCATTGTCATTTAGCATTAAACCCATTTTTTGTGCATTATTTCGACTATATAAATATTCTACATCTAAAATATTTACTGCATTTAATACATCTGTATGATGATATGCAAATTTCGGCCACCATTTAACTGGAGTATTATTTTCAATATTATTTTTTATTATATCCGCGTACTCCATTAATCAATCTCCTTCACAGCAAACATTCTACCCATTCCGGCATTGATTTGATACCCTGATACCATTTTATGTTCTTTAATATCCATAATTTTAATTGATGATAAATACCCAAGAGAGAACAACAAGGCGTATACTAACTGTACATCACTATTATTCGAAGTTCTAAATATTGATAAATTTCTTATTTCGTCCCAAATAGCAAAGAAATCATTTTCTGGCACAAAAACTCTTACATCATCGCTTTCAATATTTATCCCGTCATTGTAAGTAAAATTATACAACACACCATTATAGTTGAAGCTATACGGTATAATTGCACTAAGTAGTCTAAGATCGTCAACAACACCGTTAAAAGACATATCTTTTGCATTTTTCTTTAACCAACTTATAGTCTTTTGCTGCTCTTTATGCTCTGGCAATTCATTATGACTTACTCCTAGATAAATATATACATCTATCGGTAACGGTTTAAGGTATTTTTCCATAATAGGGCGAACCAAGGTCCAATCCAATTCACCATTTCCACATCCAAGCTTTGGAAATGCTATAGATGTAATATGCTTTTCAGCGTAAATATTTACAAACTTCATGAGCCCCTTTTCTATATATTCTAACTTTGAAGGGTTCCTCCAATTCTCTTTAGTAGGAAAAAGCAGAATCCAATGGTCTGCTTCTTTATGGAGCATTAGTTTGCCTATAGATAACTGACGTTTTTCACAAGCTCTCTTATAGCTCTCAAACATATCAGGATATCTTTTTTTGAAAGATAAAGCCAATCCCTTCCCCATGACTCCAACAGTATTGACTGTATTTACGATAACCTGAGCTGGACTATCAAATATGTCTCCTTCAATGTACTCAATCATGCTATTCCTCCTACTCAATTACAACTCTGTATCCATCAGGAAATACAAACTCACATTTCAATTGACATCCAGAAACTAATGCAATTTCGCTCAATTCATCTACCGTAAAATTTCCTCGCTTAATTTTTTGGCTAAACGCTTGTGGTGTTTTATTCAATCTTCTGCCTATCTCAGAAACAGATATATTAGATTTAACACATAGCATTTTAATTTGTTCATCTATGACCATAATATCACCTCTTACTAAAGAGTATAAACGAGAATGTTTATATTGTCAACAAATTTGTTTAAAATAGCATTATTGCTCACTTTTAAAACGGCAGACTGCCGTCATCTTCCTCCATCTCATGGAAAGCATCATCGTCCTTTTTGCCTGCCTTGTCACCGGCAAAATGAACTTCCCTTGCTACAACTTCCATAATTTTGTGCCGCACATTGTTGTCGTCTGTCCAGCTGCGGCTGCGGAGAGCGCCGTCAACGATAATCTGCTGACCCTTTTTGAAATACTTCACCACAAATTCGGCGGTCTTGTCCCAGGCAACAACATCGATGAAATCGGTCTCCTTTTTGTTAAAAGCCTGAGGAATCGCAATGGCTATTCTCACATACTTGAATCCGGTATCTGTCTGCCTGAGTTCCGGATCAGCGGTAAGTCTGCCCTGTCCTATGTACCTGTTAAGCATTAAAACATTCTCCAGTCTCTGCAGTATGTGCATTTGCTTTTGTAAAAGCCCCAGCGGTCGAGCTCACCGGAGCAAAGACTCTTTGTCTTTGGCTTGCCCCTGAAGCACTTAGGATATGCCTTCTTCTTTTTCTTTGCCATTATAATACAACCTTTCTTCTTTTTTTGCGTTCATTGATGGTTTCGCGGTAAATCTTTTCCATTTCATACGCCACATCAGAGGAATAAAGCAGGAGAAGATATTCGATAACTTTTATCAGCTCACGCTTTGTCATTTTTTCCAGCACCGCTTTCACCGTCCTTCTTATCATCAAAAATATCGTACGCCTGGCCGATGAGGATCGGCTCATCGGGAGCCAGTTCTCTTGCCAGTTCGGAGAGCTTTGTATCGGCATAGGCAAGGTCAGCTTCTGCATTATGCTCCCACCATTTGCTCACCTTATCCACCCGGTAAACTATACCGTAGCAAAACATAAAATAACAGGCCACCATCAGAACGGCAGATATAATTATGTCTTTCATTTCACCCTGCCCTCCAGCCTCTTAACCTTGCCGTCCATCATCTCACAGACTTCGTCGTTGATATTGTATATAAGCCTGAGCTGCTCCATCATAATGGTCACATCGGCAACCTCTTCGATGAGCTCATCGAGGGAAACCTCACCGCCCATAACTAAAATCTTGGCGAGTACCTTTGTAAGCTCGCTCATTTCCTCAATGGCCTTAATCATCTGATTTGGCGGTCCAAATCGTTCGATAGCCTTGCGATAGACCATCTGACGCTGTCTTATGTTAATCTTATTTGGCATCACTTCACCTCATTAAGTCTGTACTTGATTCCCTTCGGCAGATTTCCTGCCGAATAGGAGAAGATATAATCGTTATACATTGCAGCTGCTCTGTTGGCTCCCGTTTTGTCACCCTTCACCACAGCCTCATCGTATTCGTTCATCAGCTGGCGAAGCTCTCTTTCCAGCTCACTTGCCCTTCCTATATCTGCCCTGACGCTGAACACAAGGACAAATATCGCAAACATCAGAACGAACATTATCAAAAACTTTTTCATTCTTCCTCCTTATATCGTGAGCAGTAATCTGTAGCTTTGAGAGCACCCGACATTCCTCTTACATTCCTGCAAAGCATAATGTCGAGCTTTTCTATGTAGATATGAAATCTGCAGTTCGCGCAGGACCTGTCGGCACATTCGGCGCAGATTACTTTCATAACCGGCTCACTCTTGCCGCACACGCAACATCTTGCCATTATGCCGCCTCCCCATTTAACAGCAGCTCACAGAATCTTGCTTCTGCTACCGTCAGACTTCTGAACTCGTCACCCTCAACTCCTACGATAAAGAACGTGCCGTAAATATCGAGGATATTTCGTTCAAGAGGAATAAGTCTTCCTTCCTCGTTGCAGACGATAGTCAGACCGTCTGGCAGAAACCTCACCGTCTCGATGTAGCCGCCTACCAGCTCCTGCATTTCTTTCAGTTCGTCTTTGATGACGGCGGTATATCCCAGTTTGCCCGGGTGTTTTATAAATACTTTTAACACTTGTGATTTCCCTTCTTTCCGATAGCCTTGAGGCCGTTTTTCTTCCTCCAGTAGCAGATTGCTGTGGGTGCAATATTAAGCTCCCTGCCGATTTCATAGTCATTCTTGCCCTTTTTATAAAGCTCCATCTTCGCTTCATCACTGGAATGACGGAACACCTTTCGTGGTTTCACAACCTCTATGCCCCTCAGAACATCCTTGATGTCATTGATATGGCAGCAGTTGAGCTCAGCAAGAATCTTTATCTGCGCTTTTGGATTTTTGGCAAGTTTATATTCCTGCCTGATTTCAAAACTTGTCATCAACATAAAATATTTCTCCTGTTCGGCACCATAGCCGGACGCACGATTTTTCAACGGCTAAAAAGAAAAATCGTGCTCCGTCTAAGAGTAAGGAGGTTAAGCTGTCGCGAATCGACCATGCTCCGGACGGTAGGTAATAGGCTGTTGCCCCGTCCGGCTATGATGCCGAACACATACTAAATCAATTCACTGTTGTTCTCAGGGTGACATTTCCAACCTTGTACTCGACAAGAGCAAATCTGCTCTTCGGGTGGATCCATATAACCTTGCCCTGCGCCTTTACATCGCCTATGCCAAAGCCGCCGGGTATCGTTATGTCAACCTTCTGATGTATGCGCCATTTATCCTTGTTCATATCCTTCTCCTTACAACGGCAAAATTTGCTGTGCCTTTTCTATTTCATCTTCATCGGTCAATTCTGTAATTTTTGCTCCGAAAACTCTCTTTGCGGCGCTTTCCTTTGCTGAAGCCTTGCCGATTTTTCTGATTTCTTTGAAAATATCGTGAGCGCGCTGACTTTCAAAGAAACGCTGATATTTGCCGTCAAAGTCAAGAGCGATAGTTCCCACTTCGCCTTCCTTGTTTTTCGCAATTATCAGCTCACGCATCCTGTCATCTTCCTTCGGTTTATGCAGCAGCAGAATCGTATCTGCGTCCTGCTCTATCTGTCCCGAATCTCGTAAGTTCACCAGCGCAGGCCTGTCCCCTTTCGTTGTCTCTCGGTTAAGCTGGGAAAGGAGAACGACAAGCACCTTGTGCTTCTGGGCGAAAATATGAAAATATTTTGAAATAGCCGAAACTCGCTCATAGTCAGACTGTCCTTCGCCAGAGACGAGCCCGAGATAGTCGACAAATATAATCTCCGCCTTTTCTCTTAAAGCTATAGCGCAAATCTCCTGCGCAGTGCTGCCGCTTGCCTCTTCCAGATAAAGCTTTCTCGAAGAAACCCCTGCAAATGCAGGAAGCATATGCCCCTTTTCTTCATCGGAAAGTGTCCTCTGCTTTATCTTACCGAAGTCGACACCCAGAACATTGGCGAAATATCGTGCCGAAAGCTTACTTTTGCTCGTTTCAAAGCTGAAAAATATCGTCTTGTACTTTTTCGCCATCTCGTGAGCAACATTCAGCGCTATTGCCGTCTTGCCTACAGAAGGACGTGCACCGATGACAACGTAGTCGCCCTTTTCAACATAAAGTCTTTCATCAAGGCTTTTGAAACCGAAACGTATGTATTCCGCTTCCCTGTCCATCTCATCGGCAAACTCCATGAAGAGCTCGCCCACCGAGGAAGGAGAAGAAAAGGCAGACGGCTCTTCAAAGAGTCTGTTCAGCTCGGCAACCTTCTGCCTCACTGTATCTATATCATTCTTCCTGACCATATCAGGAAGAGCTTCACGCAAAAGTGATGCCTGATAGAGCTTGTATTCATCAAGCAGCACCTCTATGTATTCGCGCCAGTTGTGCGCTGTCGGTGTCACATAGACGATTTCTGTTATAAAGTTTCTGTATTCCGGAGTCTCGTGCTGAAAAACAAGCCTGTCAATTTTCCCTGTGTGGTAAAGCTCCTTCGCTTTGATAAAAAGTGCCCTGTACTCAGGATCCGAAAAGTGCTCGTCTCTTACTGCTCCGAAAATCCCCTCTGCACAAAGGTCTGCATCTATGATGAGACAGCCGAGAACAGCTCGCTGGGCATCGAGATAAACATCAATCATTCTTTATCCCTCCCCAGTTGTTTCGTATGGCATTATGGATAACAGCGCTCCAGCTTTTCCAGCCGTTTCTGTTCTTCGTTTTTTCAGCTTGCATATCGACAAATTCAATGGCTTTTGCGGTCAGTTCTCTGCCGTATTTTTCGATGAGTTTTTCAAGCTCTGAATCGGTCAGTTTAACCCACTTATATTCGCCGTATTTTGAAGCCGTCTCAACATCACTCTTTACACATTCGGTGGATTGTGCTATAATACTATCTGTGTTTATATCTGTAGATATATTATAATTATATATATTACTTATACATTTCACTGAACCGTGGCTCACATTGCACTGTTTGGTGTAATGCAAAACCACTTTTTCCGTTACCGCATACCATAGTGTGCGGTTCTTTTTATCCTCGTTTAAATTGGCAGTAATTACCAGTCCCTTATCCCTGCATGATTTTACAATTCTTTCCATCTGTCTGTGACTCCAGAAAGGGAAAAGAATGGAAAATGCAGCCATCGAATTATATGTCCATACACGGGTAACTCCCTCATACTCTGCTATGTTGATTCCGTTGGCTTCATTGTGTCTTATCCAGAAATAAAGGTTGTGAATAAATATAGCTTCATCGACACCGTATTCAGCAGCCAGTTCCGTATCGAAGTTATAAATCACCCATATTCACTCCCTTCGCTCTGATGCCTACGGCATATCCGCCATGACGGAGAATCGCTTCTCTCTGCTTGGCGGCAAGTTCCTGCGGAAGAACAGGTGAGTTTTGGATGCGCTTATGTCTCATCCATTCCACAACTTCAATAAAAGCTTCGCCTGTCTTTTCTCTTGCAAGATATTCTTTAAGTTTCATAAGCTCACCTCTGCTATTCAAGTGACATGATTACAGTGCCAGATTGCGGAACATCATCTGTCCATACAGGACTTTTGTCCAGACAAGCTATCTTCGTTGCTATCTTAAAAATTTCAGCGCCCTCTATGTCCTGATTTTTCATATTGTTGTATATCTGTTGAATAAGTTCGCCGATTTCCGCCGCTATCTGTATAGGATCTCCTGATACATGGATATCAACTGCATTCTTATCAATATTTGCCTTTATCATATTTACCTCCTTGACTTTTGCCTTAAAAGCACCGCCCTCACCCCTGCCTCCCCTTGTTAAGGGGAGGGGGACCGCGATTAGCGGTGGAGGGGTGTAGCCGCAGGCGTCTATTTAATGTTCTTGACTTTCGTCATAATTTTGCATATAATATACTTGTTTCATTACATTTGGACCGTGATATGAGTTCCCAGCTCTATCGCGGTCTTTTCTTTTGCAGTCTTTTCTGCCTTGCTTCACATTCAGGGCAGACATAATAGCTTCCTCTGAATGTGCTCGAAACATTCCATTCGCGTTGGCAGATGTTGCAGACCTTGTATGCATAGTCTTTATTCCTCCGAATTATCCGCATTTCTTATAGCCTCCGCTCCGCAGAGAATCATGTAATACATCTGCTGAATGAATGTTATTCCGCAAAGCACAAGCAATGTTCCGCCTAAAATCTTGTCCATAGCGTCCTCCTAATATCCCAGAATCGCCTTCATCATCGGCTCTATTTCCTGATAAGGGATTTTGAGCGCGCCTATAAGCTTTGTAAGCTCGCCCATCTGCATCTTCTCAGGCTCTTTCTTCCTTGCATAAAACTTGCCCGGTGTCACCCCTGCAACAGCAAGAAAATCTCTGCGCTCATAGCTCATCATCGAATGGTATTTTTCGATAGTTCCCCAGAGCTCATCAAATGCAGCCTGCCTTCTGGCATCAGCTTTGTCTTTCGGTCCTAAATATGCTCTTGGCATTATGCATCCTCCTTTTTTACACAATCAATAATCGCCCTCAATGCCGGAAGGAGTATATCTTCTGCATATATATCGCAGTATTCCTTGTCCATCTTCCCAAATCTCTGCAAACCTTCTCCTCCGAGCTTTTCAAGCCCTTCCATAAAGTTTTCAATTCTGCTAATAGCTTCTTTTACTGTCATTTTTTCGTCCATAAATACGCTCCTTTTCTTATGTATTTTTAATAAAATTTCTAAAGAAATTTGTATAAATCATCAATATAAATAATATTGATTTTATCGAGATTATAATTTATACTGATATTGCCCCTTACTAAGGGAGATTTTTACAGGAGGAATTGTTCATTGAACAAACTTTTGTAACTCCCCTGCACCGTAGGTAGGCATCGCAACACCGGGAAAACAAACCCACCCCAAAACCAGGGGTAAAAGTGTCTGTGATGCTTGTATGTTTGCGACGGGGCAATATCAGCGGAACCGCTACCGCCTAAGAAACATGCTGCAATAGAAAAGCATTCCCTTTTATGTTTCTCCTATGGAGTGCAGCAGTCCTATGGTAAACAAATAGCGGCATCAGACAGTCTGTAAAAAAGGGTGCAGACTGTCTTTTGTTTTATGTAGACTTGATCTCCTTGTCAATAAGGTCATCAAGAGTACAACCGAAGATTTCAGCTATCTGTATAAGCTTCTTTACTGTCGGAAAGTTCTTTCCTGTTTCCCATAACGCTACAGAAGGTTGTCCGACATCGAGCTTTGCAGCCAACTCTTCCTGCGTCAATCCGTTCTTTATTCGCATTTCCTTAAGTTTCATTTTCTTTCATCCTTTAGATTTCTAAAGTTTATGGGTAAAAAAATATGGGACTATCTCGTCACATTTTATATCTAAAAGATCACTCATTCGTAATATTTCTTCCTGCTTAAAGCTTCTCTTGCTCTTTAACTTGAAATTAAGCGTAGTTTCACTCATTCCAAGGGCTTTTGAAAAGCTTTCCTGCGTATATCCGTATTCTCTGATACGACCTATAAGCTTTGAGTAATCATATACAGGCATCTTAGCACCTCCTTTTGATTGCATTATATCACTTTAGTTTTCTAAAGTCAATAGTTTTCTTTTACTTTTCTAAAGTTTTTCTTGATTTTTCTAAAGTCCGATGGTATTATATTATTAGAAAAAGAATGGAGGTGTTATTATTGTCTACTTTTCAGGAACGTCTTGAACAAGGATTAAAATTAAGAGATATTTCAGCAGCTGAACTTTCAAAACGAACAGGAATCGGTGAAGGTGCAATAAGTCAATATCGTAAAGGCGCATATAAGGCATCTCAGCGAAATCTTGAGAAAATCGCTTTGGCTCTCAATGTGTCTATTCCTTGGCTTATGGGTCTGTCTGATAATCCATCCCCAGTTTCACCCTCTTCCGACCTTGATTCAATAAAAAATGTTTTTTCTATTGAAACAAAGAAATATCCCCTCCTTGGTAATATAGCCTGCGGTGAGCCTGTCTTCGCCCATGAAGAAATGGGACTGTATGTGGAAGCCGGCGCAGATTTGCATGCAGATTTCTGCCTTAAAGCCTCTGGCGACAGTATGATAAATGCCCGCATTCAGGATGGCGATATTGTCTTTATCCGTCAGCAGTCCTCTGTTGAAGACGGCGAGATAGCCGCCGTTCTCATAGATGACGAAGCTACCCTCAAAAGAGTTTATTATGATAAAGAAGCAGGTGTCCTCTCGCTGTTCGCAGAGAACCCTAAATATAAAACCCTGCGATATACTAAAGATGAGTTGAACACTATCCGCATTCTCGGCAAGGCCGTTGCCTTCCAGAGCGATATTAAGTGAGGAGCAATAGTATGAACATACATGAATTTTTAGAGTATGCTGGTTTTTGTTTTATACTGGCAAGCGCGCTTGAATTAGCTTGTATATGGAGATTCAATGTTGAAAAACGCGGAAAATCTGCGTTAATCCCTAATATTTTTCAATTAGTCTTATTTGTATTATGTTTTATCGTCCTTCCTGCTTTCATTATATATGGAGCATTATTCGCCTTTTTCAATAAGGAAGCCGTTAAACGCCACAAGCAAGTAGAACGTGAAATTCGAGCAGAGGAAGAAGAACGCCGGGCACTTATTATGGAAGAAAAACAACGTAACTCCAACATCACATTTCCGTCAGGTACATCTCTACAATATCGTGATGGTTATATGTATGGTCATAAAGAAGGCATACTCATCGGCAAAGCAATCGGAACAGCCCGTGTGCTTAATAATATGAATAGCGATGATGCTACTCTATGGATAAACAACAATCGCGACTATTTTAATGAAATCAAGGAATATGATAAATATTACCTACTCGCTAATTTCAACATCGACTAAAACAAAAGCCGCTCCCTCACGGGAACGGCTAAAAAAATAATTCAGTAATCGAACATTTGTACCATTTCACCATTTGGTGAAATGAGATAGAACGGAGGTACATTATGGCAAAAGCAAAGAAGCTGCCGTCAGGGGCATGGAGAGTTCAGTATTCCATAGACGGCAAAAGATATTCCGTCACGGCTGAGTCCTCTAAAAAGGCTGAATACCTCGCCCAGAAACACCAGATAGAACACAAGCGCGACAGCTCTCCTGTCACAAAAACCTTCGGCAAAGCAGTTGAAGATTATATAGAAATGAAAAGCAATATACTCTCTCCCTCCACTATTCGTGGCTATCGCCCTGTACTGCGCCATGCTGTCGATTTACTGAAAGATATTCCCCTTTCACGTATAACTACACAGCTTGTTCAGAAACAGATGAACAAAAATGCCGCACATTATACTCCTAAAAGCGTACGCAACCACTATGCTCTTATTACTGCAGTATTGAAAAATGAAGGAGTTTCCATCGGTCAGGTTGCCCTCAAGCCAAAGGAAAAGATAGAATATCATATCCCGACAAAAGATGAGATGGCAGCCATTGTAGAAGCTGTCGAAGGTAAAGGAGACATCGAGCTTTATATCCTCTTTATCCTTATGATGGGGCTTCGTCCGTCAGAAGCAGTTGCTCTCACATGGGATAATTATGACGGCGAAACCCTGCTTATCAAAGGCTCGATAGTGCAGGATGAGCATAACGCCTTCGTGCATAAGCAGGCAAACAAGACCTATCACAGTACCCGTCGCCTTGATGTTCCTGTCGTTCTGCGGGAAAAACTCGATAACTTTAAGCGCACAGATGAGCTTATTTTGAAAAGAACGCCTCATGCTTATTATTCAGCATTTCAAAAAATACTGAAAAACAATAATCTGCCACACTTCCGTATTTATGACCTTCGCCACGCCTATGCATCTGTTATGCTCTCTCTGGGTGTGCCGGATAAATATGCCATGGAGCGCATGGGGCACGCAACTCCAAATATGCTGAAAACAGTTTATCAGCATACCTTCCGCTCTGACCAGGAAGAAATCTCCCGCCAGCTCGATAACTTCTGGTCTAAGAATAAAGAATAATATTTCGTGTGCATTTTCGTGTGCATTCTGTTTTGAAATATGTGCACTTGCCTTTCTAATTCAGAAATTATGTTCTGTTTTTTGAAATTAAGATTTTTCATTTAGGTGGCAGAAAATGAACTATATTGCTTAAAAACTGCATAAAACACAAAAAGACCGCAATTATGCGGTCTTTTAAAATGGTCCGAATGACGGGACTTGAACCCACGGCCTCTTGACCCCCAGTCAAGCGCGCTACCAACTGCGCCACATCCGGATATGCTTCACCTTTGTGAAGCAAAATATATTATACAATATTGTATGCAGTTTGTCAAATAAAATGCCCTATTTTATCTTCCTTATTCCCTT
>SVKW01000180.1 GCA_015068285.1 Oscillospiraceae bacterium
GGCTATATATTGCGTTAAACAACCTCCTGTGTTATAATATCTGCAAGGGCAGATATTATAATGATTAAATAAGTGTCATTTTGCTCCTGTCTTACAGACAGAACCGCAAAATATGACTATTATAGCAACAGCCTGCGGCTTTATGCTATAATATATTGAGATAGAATATGTAAGCGAGGTTTTTATGAATACAGATCATCTCAAATATTTCGTGCTGGTTGCCGACAGCCTCAATATAACCAACACTGCAAAAGAGCTTTTCATCAGCCAGCAGGCGCTGAGCACTCATATAAATAACCTTGAGGACAGGCTCGGCGTAAAGCTTTTTGAGCGAAATCCCAATCTTTCGCTGACCTATGCAGGCAAGCGTGTATACCGTCTTTCCCGCCAGATTTTAGATACCGAGGAGCAGATGCGCCGTGAGATCGAGGAAATGAAGGGCGAGGAAAAGGGCGAAATTCGGGTGGGCATTTCCCACACCAGAGGCCGTGTTGTCCTGCCCGATATAATCCCCGAGTTTTCCCGCCGCTATCCTCTTGTGGATATAAAGCTGACAGAGGGCAATTCTGCCGACCTTGAAAGGGCTATTATGTCGGACAGCGTCGATATAATCGTCCAGACGACCCCTATAAACCCTGATCTTGCCTTTGAAACGATACGCAAGGAAAGGCTTTACTGGGTTATCCCAAACAAGTTCCTGCGTGAGGTCTACGGCGATAACTTCCGTAAGATTCAGGATGTGGACATCAAGCGGTTTTCCGGCTTTCCCTTTGTTATGATGACCAAAAGCAACACTATCCGCCATGTTATCGACGATTTCTTTTCGAAAATCGGCTTGCAGGCAAATATCCGCATGGAGGTCGAAAATATCGAGACCGTGCTTTCGCTGGCTCATAAGGAGATGGGCATTACGGTTTACCCAGAAATGTTCCTTAACCATTTAAGCCCGATGTTCAAGGACGATGACAGAGCCAGCTATTTTGCCATCAAAGAGGTGGGTACAGAGCCGACTCTCGTTGCGGCATACCGCAGAGGCAAATACTTAAATAAGTTCCACAGAGATTTCATAAATATCTGCAAGGAAACCTACAATACCGAAAACCGCCTCTGGCGATAGTCATAATGTCACCTTTGGTGACGCGATATGCGTTTGCACGCGCGATATTTTTGCACTACAAAAGCGATATTCGTCTTTGACGAGCGATATGTTTGCAAAGCAAACGTAAAGGTATCTGGGATGCATTTATCAGGTTCTCTCACTCCCCCTGCAAGGAGGCTGTGCAGGGGACGGCATTTATGACGTCCCGAATAATCAGAAAAATAAATCATAAGGAGTATAAATTATGGAAAAAATCACAGTAAAAAGCGCCCTTGACGGCAAAGACTACGAAAAGGTGACCATGTTCGGCGCCTTCACAAAGAGCAGACTTCTTCCTCTTGTTCTCTGCTTCTCTATCCCGGTTTCACTTCTGCAGATCATGGAAGTAATCAATTCGGGCTTTATCCACAACAAATTCGCCTATTACGGCAGCGTTTTCCTTCTTTCTCTCATTATTTTCATGTACTTCATGGTGAGAATGAGCATCAGAAGCTTTGTCAAAAACGATAAAGTTCTTCTCAACAAGCAGAGAAAGTTCATCATCGACGAAAAGTCCATCACAACAGTAAGCTCCGACCATGTCAAGAACAACTACGCTTACAACCAGTTCATCGACGCTTATGAAATCAACGGCTACTTCCTCCTCTATATGGATAAGGTATCAGGTCTTGTTATCACAAAGCGCGATATGCAGCCTGATGAAATCGAAGCTTTCCGCACAGTTCTCAAAAATGCCTTCGGCAAGAAGTTCCAGATCAGAGGCAGAAAGTAATGGTATCAGCAGTTTTTTATGCAGCGGCAGCCATCGTTGCCATTGCGCAGATTGCCTTTGAAATCCATGCCCGTATCCTGGCAAAGAAAAATAAGGGGCTGGAGTTCAATGAGGTCAGGGTAATGGACAAAAGAATTGCCGTCATAGAGGGCGATGTCCATTATTACATCACATTCCGCCGTAAAGACGGGGCAGAGCGTGAATTTGAAGTGGACAGCGTCCGTTACAGCGAAATCGAAGAAGGCGAAGACGGCGAGCTCTGTCTTGAAGACGAAACATTTAAGGAGAAATAAATTATGTCAGGTTTTGGTTTTAATCTTATTACATCGTTATTTCCGTTTATGTTCTTAGGCGTTTTCGCCCTTGTGATGTTCGTGTTTATCTCAACATTTATCAAAGGGGCAAAGCAGAGCAAAATAAACCGCAATTCGCCTGTTCTTGACGTTGAAGCCAAGGTCGTCGCAAAGCGAATGGCTGTCAGAGGCGACCATAGCCATACATATTATTATGTCACATTTGAAGTGCCAAGCGGTGACAGAATGGAGCTGCATGTGCAGGGCACAGATTACGGCATGATGGTGGAAGGCGACACAGGCACACTCCGCTTCCGCGGCAATGAATATCTGGGCTTTACAAGAAAGTAAAACTTTCTGTAGGCTGATACCCATATCAGTCTGTGGGAGTGGAAACCCGCCCTTACAATAAAAAAGCCTCCCTTGCCTAAAGGGAGGGGGACCATCGAAGATGGTGGAGGGATTATATCTTGTTTAATCTGCTTCAGATACAATGATTTAATTGCGGCAACCCAATAAAAAGACAATAAAAAAAGGCACCCGCCCGGGGTGCCTCGTCGTCTGGCAATCAGAACCTTGTGACGGTGACAAGCTTTCTTGTCTCCTCCATAAATGCTTCGGCAGAAGCCGAAAGATGACGGTTCTTGAGATATACAAAGTAAAGACTGCGGTCCAGCTTGTCACTGTCATAATCAAAGGCTAAAACTTCGCCGCTG
>SVKW01000181.1 GCA_015068285.1 Oscillospiraceae bacterium
CGCGATGATTTTGCCGACAGACTTGCCATGCTGAAGGATATTGATACGATAATTTCATCGGCTTTTGATGCGTATGACAGTGGAAATTATGCCATAGCTTTTGCTTCTCTTTCGGAGGGCGTAAAGAAATATCCCGACGAAAGCCCGATTCTTGACGCTTATGAGCTTTGCCGTCAGACTTACATAGACGATATCACCGCTCAGGCAAATGAACTGCGTGAAAACAAGAAATATGACGAGGCTATCGCCCTTCTCGATGAGGCTATCGAAGTGCTCAACTGCAATGAGTTTACAACTCTCCGCGAGGATATCAGAGAGGACAGCAGTTTCTTCTACCGCTTCAAAAAGGGATTCCACCGCCATTTCGGCAGATTTTTCTAAAATACAAAAGACAGGTGTAAAAGCCTGTCTTTTTCTTGTTTATTCTTCAATTTGTCCTTTTTTCTCACCCATCGAGAATCCTATTCTTCTCGGCGGCTGAGCAGGGTCTGCTCTTCTGGCTGTCATCAGCATAAAATTAAGCTGGGACATATGCTGGATTATCTGGGCTTTATTGCCGTTGACGTATCCGTAAAAGTATAAAATATCAGGATTCTGATAGCCGATGTTTGTCACCTGCATCACAGTTCCCGAACCGAAGGCTGTCAGCGCCAGGCAGACATCCACATCGTCATCATCCGAAAGTTCAGCCTGAAAGGCTTCAACTTCCTCACGGATCTTTTCATACTTCCAATCTGCCAGAGCATAATTTCTCAGCTTTTTCTCTTCTTGCTTTACTTCCTGTTTTACAACTTCTGCCTGATCCATATTTTTCTCCTTTTCATAATATTTGCTTATGGTGATGTACTGATTTGATTATAACATTTTTCAGCAAACTTTGCAACCTGTGTGGTTTTCTGTTATAATATAGGTGAGGTGATTTTATGATTTACATTACTGGTGACACTCACGGCGATTTCAGCCGTCTTTTATATATGAACAATCAGGGTATGCTTCACAGGGGTGATATTGTAATCGTGCTTGGCGATGCAGGGCTCAACTATGACAACGGGCGGCTCGATTATGGCCGCAAAACTCTTGTGTCCTCCCTTCCCTGCCAGGTTTTCTGTATTCACGGTAATCATGAGCGGAGACCGCACACCGTCTATGGCTATGAGCTTGCCGATTATCACGGCGGAAAGGTATGGGCGCAGGCTGAATACCCCAATATTTTCTTTGCAAAGGACGGAGAAATCTATGATTTTGACGGCTTGTCCTGCATGGTTATCGGCGGAGCTTACAGCGTGGATAAGTTTTACAGATTATTTAATCATATGCCGTGGTTTGTCGATGAACAGCCTGACGATGAAATCAAGGCTTATGTTGAAAAACAACTTGAAAAGACGAATTACAAGGTTGATGTGGTGCTTTCCCACACCTGTCCGTATAAATATGAGCCTCGCGAGGTGTTTTTGAAGACCATTGACCAGTCGAATGTGGACAAAACGACAGAGCTGTGGCTCGATGAGATTGAAAATAAACTGGACTATAAAAAATGGTACTGCGGACACTTCCACACAGAGAAAAAAATCGATAAAATCCAGTTTATGTTCGAGGAAGTTGAGGAATTTGAGGTATAAAATAAGACGGTGGAAATCCACCGTCTTTTACTTTATCGGATTATTCCGCAGGTCTGCTTCTTTCAGGTTTTTAAGGCTTGCGAGCGGAGATTTATCGCTGATGAAATTGCCTGCAAGGTGGAGATATTCCAGCTTTGGCTGGGCTTCAATCCCATTAAGCGATATGAGGTCGCCCGAATAGTCGAGTGATGTCAGCGAGTATTTTTCGCTCAGCCAGCTCAGGTCATCGGTGCCCTTGTCGCCTATCACTAATTCACGCAGATTGCACAGCACGTCAAAAGACCGCATATCAAGGCTGTACCACCCGCTTATACGCAAAAATGTCAGCTTGGGAACGCCGGAAAAATCATAGCGCCTGCGGTCTATGGCATACAGTTCCTCTCTGGAATAATCCTCCATTTCGCTGTGGATAACGACAGAAAGAACGGCAAGGTTTTCGGCTTTCAGCGGAAATGTCGGAGCGCCGTCGACAGTTATGTAAAGGCTTTTCAGGCGGTGCAAATCGGCATTTTTCAGCCATTTCCACCTTATTTCAGGGTTGATAACAAGGCTTTCAAGCTGTGTGAAGCGCGGCAGGACATGGGTAAAAAAGCCTTCATCAAGGCTTCCCTTCGGAATTACAAGCTTTGTGATTTTATCATATTCGCAGTCCCAACTGCCGTTAAAAACATAATTCATAGGCTTTCCTTATACATAAAACTCTGCCATATCGTCTAAGCGGAGGCAGGCGAGTCTTCTGAGTTCGCTTTCGTTGCCGCAGCCGCAGTCGATGCAGATAACGCCGTTGCCGTGCCATATTGTCAGCGGCTTTTCCTCCTTGTCCTCACGGAGAAAAATCGTCGGAGTATGGCCGATTATGACGGTCTTGTCCTCAAAAGGCGCTTCGCCGTAAATATCGGGGCGTCCCCATATTCTTTCATCGGTATTTTCGCCCACAAAGCCGTGGACAAGATGGAACTTTTTACCATTTACTTCCAGCTCAATATGGTCGGGCAGGTCGCGCAAGTATCGCAGGATTTTATTCATATCCTTGCGCGGACGCTTGTAGATAAGGTCAGAGCGTGTGCTTGAGCCGCCGTTATTCTGCCATACACGGCGCACGCCCTCGACACGGTAAAACAAATCGGCAAGGGCGAGATTTTCGTGGTTGCCCATTATCATTTTAACATTGGGACGGGACATTATATCGAGTAAAATATCCACGCCGTGAGGCTTGCGGTCGATGACATCTCCGATGACATAAAGTGTGTCCTCGTCA
>SVKW01000033.1 GCA_015068285.1 Oscillospiraceae bacterium
TTTATTTCATCTATCGTCTTGCAGTCGACCATACAGATGCCGTAAGCGAGAGCTTTTTCCCTGATTACATCGTAGAGAGCTTCGCGTTTTTTCTCAGAAAGCTTCTTGGAATCGTTGACTCCTTCGATGTATTCGTCCTCTCTGAGAATTACAGCCGCCGCGCACACAGGGCCTGCAAGAGGACCTCTGCCTGCTTCGTCGACACCGCAGATGAGCTTATAGCCTTTTGCCTTCAGCTCATTTTCAACTGCCAGCATATCCACAGTTTCCATTAGTTAGGCACCTCAAGTGTGATGTTGCCCAGCTTGCCGCTTCTGAATTCGTCAAGCAGGACTTTTGCCATACGCTCTGTATCGTACTCGCCCCTTGAAAGCAGGAAGCCTCTTGCCTTTGCCATTCTTGTGAGAGTATCGTATGGGATTTCATCCTCTTCCTTTGTAATGTTGTAACGCTTTACAAAGATGTTGAAATCAAGGTTTGTAATAGTTTTGATAAATTCGCAGGCAAGCTCTTCGATGTCTAAAATCTCATCTCTGATTGTGCCTGTGAACGCCAGCATAACGCCTGTTGTTTCGTCCTCGATTTTCGATGGCAGCATACCCGGAGTGTCCATAAGGTCGATGCCGTCACCGAGAGAGAACCACTGCTTTGCACGTGTTACGCCAGGCTTGTCTGCGGCTGCCGCAGATTTTTTACCCAACACCCTGTTGATAAATGAGCTCTTGCCAACGTTTGGCACGCCGATGACCATGACTCTTATAGCCTTGCCCACCATGCCCTTATCAATATTGCGCTGGATTTCTTCCGCCATGATTTTCTTCAGCTCAGACTTGAAAGCGTTTACGCCAACGCCGTGCTGAGCATCTGTGATGATGACGAAATAGCCCTGTTCCTTAAAGTGTTTTTCCCACTTTGCAGTCATATTCTTGTCCGCCTGATCGGCACGGTTGAGGACGATGAGGCGCTTCTTGTTTTTAGTTATTTCAAAAAGGTCAGGATTTCTGCTGCTTACAGGGATTCGTGCATCCACGATCTCACAGACGATGTCGACATTCTTCATGTCGTCGATCATAAGTCTGCGTGTCTTGGCCATGTGGCCCGGATACCAATTTATCTTCATCGTACTGTTCCTATTCTGTTTAACGGGAAGATTCTGAAAAGAACCTTGCCGATGATGGTTTCATACTTTACAGGGCCGACAGTTGAGTTTCTGCTGTCTGTACTGCCGTTGCGGTTATCGCCCATGACGAAAACACAGCCTTCCGGCACTTCATACGGCATTTCAATGTCGTCCTCAAATCTTATTCTTTCAAGGATATATGGCTCGTCTATATATTCGCCGTTGACAAGCACATTGCCTGTTGCGTAATCGATATCCACAATGTCGCCTTCGTTTGCGATAACTCTTTTGACGAGGACAGAATCCCAGTAATGAGCCGAATAGAAGGTGATTATATCGCCTTTTTCTGGCACATCATAAAAAAGCTTGGATACCAGAAGGTATTCAGGCTCATAGAGGGTAGGCTCCATGGAAGAGCCGTCGACAACAGTTGTACGGAAGAAAAAGCTGTTGACGACAACAAGTATCACCACGGCAAAAACAAGGGATTCGACCCAGCCGAAAAGCTCTTTTGCCGTCTTATTTCCGCTTTTGATTTTCAAGGTGATCACCCCATAATAAAGATTTGGGCGAGCAAATACTTGCCCGCCCTACTTTGTGAATAATTAGATGTCCTGCTTAACCTTTGCAGCCTTACCCACTCTGTCACGGAGATAGTAGAGCTTAGCTCTTCTAACCTTACCGCGTCTTACAACTTCGATCTTTTCTACGTTTGGAGAGTGAACTGGGAATGTCTTTTCAACGCCAACGCCGTAGGACATACGACGTACTGTGAATGTTTCGGAAATGCCGCCGTGCTTCTTAGCAAGAACTGTACCTTCGAAAATCTGAATTCTTTCGCGGTTGCCTTCCTTGATCTTAGCGTGAACCTTAACTGTGTCACCAACTTCGAAGTTCTGGTTTTCAGGCTTGAGCTGTGCATTTGTGAGCTTTGTAATCAAATCCATTTTAAATATTTCCTTTCGTCATAGATGTTCTTGCCGTACCCTTTGTATCGCGCAGAGGACCATCCGTATTACATGCCTTGCTATTATAACATCTGAGTATTGTTTTGTCAAGAGAAATTTGCAAATAAAATCGAAAAATAAACAAAAATCAGTTGACTTCGTCATGAATTGCGTAACCGCATAAATTGCACTTGCAGTGCATGAATTGTTCCTTCGGAACATTGATGTATCTGCGATGCATTTATTAAATTTCTCTCCCTCAGTCAGCCTTGCGGCTGCCAGCTCCCTCCTCAGAGGGAGCCAAGAGTTTTTCCTGCTATCTGAACAGCTTTAAATCCTTGTCCAGAAGGGCGATTCTCTTGTAACGTGGTGTATCGTCTTCGAGGACGAAGCCGCCCTTACTGAGAGCTTCGGAAACGTATGCAGGGTTGAGCTGGTCGTTGCCGAGAGGGAGAGTGCAGGTACACTTGACCTTTTCGCCCATCTGCTCAAACTTGATCTCACGGATATAGTCGTTTACATTGATTTCCTTGCTCTGGCGCTTGGATTCCTTGATAATCATAACAGGATTTTTCAAAAAGTCTGCCATTTCTTCTGCATTACCGCGTTCATAGATGATTTCATAGACGCTGTAAGCGATTTCGCCCGGCTTTCTGCCATTCTGATATATCTCAACAGCCTGAATGCCCTTTGGGAAGGCTTCGTTAAGCTTTTCAATGGCATTTTCAGGATATTCTTCACAGTCGAAGCTGAAATCGACAAGCTCATAAAGGCTTTCAAAGCCTGTGGAGAGGGGGGCGAGAATCGAAAGATAGATGTGTGGGTTAAAGCCCTGTGTATACTTTACAGGAAGTCCGCTGCGGACAAAGGAGCGCTGGAGCGTTCTCATAAGGTCGAGATGGGAGATATATGAGCATACGCCCAGTTTACTGAACTTGAGTCTTATATTAAACATCACACTTCCTGCCTTTCATAAGTGATAATGCGCCGCAACCACTGCAGCCTGCCTTACAGTCCGGGCTTGCTTCGCCGCGGAGAGCCTTCTGGTATTCATTCCAAAGATAATCCTTGCGGACACCGGAGGAAATGTGATCCCATGGGAATGTGTCGTCCTTTTCATACTGTGTGAAGGCATAGAAATCGCCGTCTACACCGCAGTCCTTAAATGCCTGCAGCCACATATCAGGCTTGAAGTTTTCGTCCCAGCCGTCAAGATTACAGCCAAGCTCATGAGCTCTTACGATTACAGGAGCAAGGCGTCTGTCACCGCGTGCAAAGACAGCTTCAAGGTAGCTGGATACGGAATAGTGTGTGGAAAGGTTGACATTCTTTATCTTCATGTGTTCACGGAGATGTTCCTGCTTTGCCTCGGCCTGCTCTCTTGTGACCTGACCGACCCACTGGAATGGTGTCTGAGCCTTTGGAACGAATGTTGCACAGCCGATGGCAATCTTGATGCCCTTCGCCTTGTTTGTGCCGCGCTGCTTGAATGTATAGATAACGCCGCGTACGATTTTTGCAATGCCTTCAAGGTCTTCGTTTGTCTCTGTCGGGAGACCGATCATAAAGTAAAGCTTTATATTATTGTATCCCGATTCAAAGGCAAGACCGCAGGCTTCATAAAGGTCCTCTTCCTTAAGGTTCTTGTTGATAACGTCGCGGAGACGCTGGGAGCCTGCTTCAGGAGCGAATGTAAGGCCGCTCTTTCTGACCTTCTGGATCTTTTCCATAATGGAAATATCGAATGTATCGGCGCGGAGAGATGGCAGAGCGATGCTGATGTGCTTGTCCTCAAAATAGTCCATCATCTGGTCGCACAGCGGAGCGATAAACGGATAGTCGCTGGAGCTGAGGGATGAAAGAGACATTTCATCAAAGCCTGTGCTCTTTGCAAGCGCCTTTGCCTGCTCCAGAACAGTTTCGAGCTGTCTTGCTCTGATAGGGCGGTATGTATAGCCTGCCTGGCAGAAACGGCAGCCTCTTCTGCAGCCACGGAAAAGCTCTACCATTGCGCGGTCAAAGACGATGTCTGTGCTTGGGACAACAAAGCTCTTTGGGTAATAAGCCTTGTCGAAATCTTCGACGATAGCCTTTACAACAACGTCAGGAGCGCCGTTTTTAGCTGTGATTTTGTCTACCTTGCCGTTTTCAAGATATGTTACATCATAGAAGGATGGAACATAGATGCCCTGAATCCTGCAGATTTTCTTGAGGTAGTCAAGCTTTGTGCCGCCTGCCTTCTTATTTTCGCGGTAGATGTGGATGATTTCAGGCAATACTTCTTCTGCTTCGCCGATGAGGACAACATCGAAGAAGTCGGCTACAGGCTCGCAGTTATAGACGCAAGGACCGCCGCCGATGATGATAGGGTCAGATTCCTCTCTGTCTTTGGAATAATACTTGAGACCTGCAAGCTCGAGCATATTGAGAATTGTTGCGTAGTTGAGCTCGTACTGCATTGTGAAGCCGAGCATATCGAATTTCTTGGCGTCCATGCCGCTTTCAAGGGCATAGAGTGCCTGGTCACGCTTACGCATTTCGGCTTCCATATCGTTGAATGGAGCGAAAATACGCTGGCACCACACTCCGTCAATCTCGTTGAGAAGACCGTAGAGAATCTTGGAGCCAAGGTGGGACATACCGATTTCATAAACATCAGGGAAACAGATTGCGTAGTTGAATTCGCAGTTTTCCTTGACGATGGAGTTATATTCGCCGCCTGTGTATCGTGCAGGCTTTGTGGACCTGTCGATACAGCTTAAAATTTTATCGTTCATCTTTCCTCCCGGTTGTGGATAAACCTATATAAAAGTAATTTTTGCGCAGATTTTAACTTATATATTATAACATAAAATTGCACATTGTGCAAGGGTGGTATTTTCTTATCTGTCTATTTCCTTTTATAAAACACAACTGCCATACAGGCGCATCCTGCCGCTAAAAGTATGGAGGACACCACTCCCTCGCCCGTATTAAACGCGTGATTTATCGCCCCTGCGGCAAAACAGCAGGCAGCCAATACAAACAGGATAAAAACAAGCTTATTTTTCATACTTTTTCCTTTCTCTTTCTGCAAGTTTTATAACTCGCGGTCTGTTATACCTCTGCATTATTACAAAAATCATATCGAATGCCGCCGCAAGTGCCGATGTTATGACAAACACAGGCAGAGCATCAAAAAGCTTTGCGAAAAGTATCGGCACAAAGCTGAGCAATATTATCGTTTCGTGGACAAGCTCCGCCTGACACATTGCCTGCGCTATCTCATTCCATGTATGCTTCTGCATATCAAACAGCTCGGGCTGATATGATGGCAGTATTCCCTTCCAGTTTCTGACTTTCAGCATATTATAGATTTGTTTTTCGATTTTTTTAGGCTGATACCACCATTTGCTGAGGTTTGCTTTGTTGTTCATTGTTCTGTCATAGAAAAATCCCACCGCAAGACGCATTGCGAAATGATAAAGGGTTGTCCCCATAGTTATTGCAAGTGACAGAATAATGCCGTTTTCCGTGTGGGAATAAAGTGCGGCAAACAATAGTGTAAAGACAAATGAAATTATGGTAATATTGGCAATTATCTTTTTCATAACAATTCTTTTCTTAAAGATATATTTATAATGATATTTTAACATATACTGCGCCGGTTTTCAATAAAAAAGGACAGGGTATCCTGTCCTATGGTTTAAGAATTACTTCGCCGTCTGCGATTTCGATTTTTGTGAAATAATAGCCTGAATTGAGCAGCACTTTATTGACAGCCTGCGCAATTTCGTGGGGAATTTCAGGCGGCGCCATATTGCTTTCCAGCCTCATTCCGTTGAGATTAAGGCTTTCGACAGCAAAACTGAGCATCGCTGCCTCCTCATCGAAGCTTACATTATAGAAAATGCCCATTTCAAAGCTTTCAGGCAGCATTCTGAGCATGAGCCTTTCTTTGAAGCCAAGACCGTTTTTCACCATTTTTTCAAGGTCTGTGCGGCTGGCTGTCATTCCCGTGTAGATACTGCCGTTGCCATTTATTTCCATTTTTACCGAGCTTTTCGGGAAGGCTTCGGGCAGCATTTCGCACAGTTTACCGGCTATTTCTTCCTGTGTGAGAATGATTTCTCTTGATTTTTCTTCCACTATTTCCACCTCGCTGAATTGTTGTTCTTTGGTCATCGAGGTGGTTGTTTCTTCTCTGTCCATCATCATAATGCCCCCTAAAAACAGGCATAGCATGACAGAAATAAGGGTTATTGCCCCGTAAAACAGGCTTTCGCCGCGCTTTTCCATATCATCACCTCATGTGATGTATATGGTGTGACTCTCTAGTTTATGCTTGTCACCATATTCATACGGACGAAAATTATGATTGCGATTGTCAGCAGCGCGAATGTTATCAGCCATATTCTGCCCTGTTTTGTGCGGAAACTGAGCTTTTTCTTCTGGAATATAATGCCCATAATTATCGAAAGGACGAATATTCCGCCCCATATCGCCCAGCCGTAGTGACCGAATCCCCACTGTGTACCATCTGGATTTCTGCCGAATAATTCACCGAGTGGTATGCCGAGGGCAAAGCCGGCAAATGTGATAAGCGAATATTTCCATTTGCCGAACAGGGTTGGGATTGCCGAAATGTATGACGCATAAAACCACAAATTGCTGTGAAACAGCCAGCCTATAAGATAGCTGTCCCCTGCTTCCTGCGAGAAAAGTATTGCGGTTACCGCCACATCTTTTAAATCGAGGACTATCAATTTACAGATTATGGAAAATATATAATACAGCGACAGCACTGCGGCAAAATGCAGAAAGTGTCTTCCCAGTTCCTTCATCCGTCTTGCGCGGACCTTTTTATATATGTCATAGACCTGCTCTTCTGTGAGAAGCTGATGGGGCTCTTCCTTTGTCAGTATGTCGACCGTTGTGCCGAGGACTTCTGCTATGCGGAAAAGATTTTCTGTCGATGGGCTCGACTGCCCCGCTTCCCATTTTGTCACGGCCTGACGTGATACACCTACAAGCTCGGCAAGCTTTTCCTGGGACATTTTTGCTTTCGTGCGCTGTTCTTTTATTCTTTCGCCAAGTGTCATGGAAACACCTCCTTTTGAGGTAATTTTATGCGAAAACGGCTGATTTTGCAATAAACTATGTGGCAACTATCGGTTGCATAGGAGATTTTATATGGATTATTGAATAAAACGACCTTCGGTCTACACCTCATCCACCGCAAAGCGGTCCCCCTTCCCCTCAAGGGGAAGGCTATAAATCCTATACAAAAAGGCAAGCTTTCGCCTGCCTTTTATTCTATAAGTAGTCTCTAATTGAGGAAGTCCTTGAGCTTCTTGGAACGGCTGGGATGACGGAGCTTGCGGAGAGCCTTTGCTTCGATCTGGCGGATACGCTCTCTTGTAACATTGAATTCCTTGCCCACTTCTTCGAGAGTTCTTGTTCTGCCGTCTTCGATACCGAAGCGGAGGCGGAGAACCTTTTCTTCCCTTGGTGTGAGTGTGCTGAGAACTTCAACGAGCTGTTCCTTGAGGAGGGAGAAGGAAGCAACTTCACTTGGTTCCGGAGCATCGTTATCAGGGATAAAGTCGCCGAGATGGCTGTCTTCTTCCTCGCCGATTGGTGTTTCGAGAGAAACAGGCTCCTGTGCGATCTTGAGGATTTCACGAACCTTGTTTACAGGCATATTCATCTCTTCTGCGATTTCTTCCGGAGACGGATCGTGGCCAAGCTCCTGGAGAAGCTGACGGGATACGCGGATTACCTTGTTGATTGTTTCAACCATGTGAACAGGGATACGGATTGTTCTTGCCTGGTCTGCAATAGCTCTTGTGATAGCCTGTCTGATCCACCATGTTGCATAAGTTGAGAACTTGAAGCCCTTTGTATAGTCGAACTTTTCAACAGCCTTGATAAGACCGAGGTTACCTTCCTGAATAAGGTCAAGGAAGAGCATACCGCGACCGACATAACGCTTTGCAATACTTACAACAAGACGGAGGTTTGCTTCGGAAAGGCGCTTCTTTGCCTTTTCGTCGCCCTGGAGAATCTTTTCAGCAAGCTTGATTTCTTCGTCCATGGAGAGAAGGTCAACCTTACCGATCTCCTTGAGGTACATTCTGACAGGGTCATCGAGAGGAAGACCGTCAACGAGGAAGTCTGTATCGAGGATCTCTTCTTCTTCGTCCTCGATCTTCATAAGTTCTTCTGCGTCAACTTCTTCAACTGTTACGATGTCTTCATAGAAGTCTGTGTCTTCGAGAGAGATTTCGATACCCAGCTTTTCAAGGTTGTCAAAGAGTTCGTCCTGCTGGTCGCCGTTGAGAACGAGTTCGTCAATAACTATATTTACATCCTTCATTGTGATCTTACGAGCCTGCTTTGCAGCTTCGATAAGACGATGCGCCATGAAGTTCTTCGCATCTTTTTTGCTTACTTTTTTTGTTGTTTCAGCCATTATTTTCCCCACTCTTTCTTTTTTCTGATAAGCTCAAGCATAGGATCCTGTTCTTCGCTGTTACGCTTGATATATTCTGTTCGTATCGTGTCAATACAATCGTCGAGAGCATTCTCTAACCCGTTTGCAGGATACCTGTACGTAGTGCACAGCGATGTGATGTGGGCACTTTCGACAGGTTCGAGGAAATTGACTATTCCATGGAGGCTGATGCTCTCATGCTCATTGTATTTTTCCACGATTGTTTCATATATTTTACCCAAAAAGTCCGACGAAAACATCTCACTTGTGAGTTTTTCCATAGTTTTTGGGATAAATTCGTCATTTTTCAGTATGATAGCCAGCACGCCTTCTTCACACTTTGCCGAGCGGACATTTTCATACTTCAGCTCCCTGCTCTTTGGCTGGGAGTTTTTCACAGGGCTTGCCGCGTCCTTTTCATAGGCTTTGCGGTCGCGCCTGCCCTTGCTGTTTCGTGTTTTTTCGATTTCCTTGATAACGGCTGCTGCCGAAACTCCTGTGTCGGAGGCGATATTGCGGGCGTAAATCTCACGCTCCACATCACTGTAAATGCCTGCCACATAATTTATGGCTTCCTTCATATAGGCAATTTTTTCTTCGTCGATATCAAGGTTGTGCTTGTTTTTTATGACCGAGAGGCGGTATTCATTGCCGACCTGCGGTTTTTCAAGGAGTTTTTCAAAGCCGACTGCGCCGTTTTTCTTGATGAATTCGTCAGGGTCCTTGGCGTTAGGCACCTTGAGGACACGGACATTGATGGCGTTTTTCTGCAGAATCTCCATGGCTCGTGCGGTGGCTTTCTGCCCTGCCTCGTCAGAGTCATAGCAAATGACCACTTCGTCCTTGAAGCGGGCTATAAGACGAGCCTGCTCAGGGGTGAATGCTGTGCCGAGAGAGGCTATTGCATTGTCAAAGCCTGCCTGATGGAGGGCAATGACATCCATATAGCCTTCGGCGAGAATGAAGTTCTTGCGTTTGGTCTTTTTCGCAATATTTATTGCAAAAAGATTTCGGCTTTTATTGTAAACGAGAGTGTCTGATGAGTTTATGTATTTTGGCAGGCTGTCGTCTAAGACTCGTCCGCCGAATGCGATTACATTGCCGCGTACATCTATAATCGGGAACATTACGCGGTTGCGGAAGCGGTCATAGATGCCGCCGCTTTTATTTTTTGAAGCTAAGCCTGCGTCGGCAAGCTCTGTCTTTGTAAAGCCTTTGCGGAGCATTGCGCCTGTTAGGGCATCCCACGATTCGGGGGCAAAGCCGAGACCGAAATTGGTTATCGTGCGGTTGGAAAGTCCGCGATTGCGGAAATATTCCATAGCGCCCATGCCGATTTCGCTGTTGAGTGTGGCGTGAAAGAAGCGCGCCGCCTCTTTATTGAGGGCTAGCATACGCTCTCTGCGCCGTCTGCCTTCATCATCGGCGTCATTTTCAGGCATTTCAAGGCCGTACATATCGGCTAAAAACTTGACTGCTTCCTGAAAATTCAGGCTTTCGATTTTCATTATAAAGCTGATTACTCCGCCGCCTTCCGAGCAGCCGAAGCAATGGAATATCTGTTTATCGGGCGAGACCGAGAAAGAAGGGGTCTTTTCGCCGTGGAATGGGCATAAGCCGAAATAATTTGCGCCGCTTTTGCGGAGCTTGACATATCGTGAGACAACATCGACGATGTCGGCTCTGTCTATTATCGTCTGGACAAAGCTTTCAGGTATTGCCATAAAGATCCTCCTTTCTGTTGTTTTCACTTCGTGAAAGCGATATATCCGCGATGCGGATGTTATATGTTCGCATAGCGAACGTTATGGTGTGACCACAGGTCACATTTAATAAGATCACTCCCTCAGTCAAACCTTCGGTTTGACAGCTCCCGCCGGGGTCCCCGAACAGCCTGCTGTTTGGGGTGGCTCTTTGAGGAAGCCGGGGAGAATAGCTTACACTTTGCTCCAGCCTTTCGGGACGAACAGTTCTTCGTAGCGGGCGACGGCGTATCTGTCTGTCATACCGGCGATGTAGTCGGCTACAACATTGTGAAGCGTATCGTTTTCAAGCTGTTTTATATAATCTTCCGGCAGGCGGTCTTTATTTTTGACGAAGTAATGGAAAAGCGCCTGAATTATGCCGACACCCTTGCCTTCCTCGCCTTTCGCCAGCGGATTGCGGTATACATTTTCAAAAAGGAACTCACGAAGCTCCATCATAGCACTTTCGATATGCTCGTCCATGCCGATGATCGGTTTGCCGAGACTGTATTGTATAATTGAACCGACTAAAGTGTCAATTCTTTTGTTGTGTCTGTCGCCGAGGATATCCGAAAGATGCTTTGGAATAGATTCATTGGAGAGGATTCCTGCGCGGATTGCATCGTCGATATCGTGGTTTATGTAGGCAATGCGGTCGGCATATTTGACAATGAGGCCGCAGAGTGTGCTGGCTTCAAGGTCACCCGAATGGCAGAGAATGCCGTCACGGACTTCATAAGTGAGGTTCAGGCCTTTGCCGTCATTTTCAAGCTTTTCAACGACGCGGAGGCTCTGGCCATTATGTGTAAAGCCATTTTCCTTTACCTCATTCAAGGCTCTTTCGCCTGCGTGACCGAATGGTGTATGACCTAAATCGTGCCCCAGAGCAATAGCTTCTGTAAGGTCTTCATTGAGCATAAGTGCTCTTGCGATTGTACGGGAAATCTGGGATACTTCGAGGGTGTGAGTAAGGCGTGTCCTGTAATGGTCGCCTTCGGGAGAAAGAAAAACCTGTGTCTTATGCTTTAGGCGGCGGAATGTTTTGGAATGGACAATTCTGTCCCTGTCGCGCATAAACTCTGTGCGGTTAGGGCACGGCTCGCTGTAACGCTCTCTGCCCTTTGTTTCAGCCGAAAGTACAGCGTAAGGGGCAAGAATGATTTTTTCGTTATTTTCAATTCTTTCACGGATGGTCATAGGCTCACCTCCCGGTAGAAGTAAATGAAGTACTGTCTTCGACAGCGTTGTTGTATCCGCAATGTTATTTGATAGACGACCTGCGGTCTACACCTCATCCACCGCAAGCGGTCCCCCTTCCCCTCAAGGGGAAGGCTGTGAGGAGTTGGATAAAACAAAAACCACATATCCCCTGTATTTATATAATACGCAGGAAATGTGGTTTTTTCTCTTTTTTTCTTAAAAATTTTATTAAATTTTTTTAGGGATGAGTTTTTCACACTCGATTTCAGGAATTACATTGGCGCTTGTCAGCTCTGTAATGTGCTTTTTGAAAGCATCGAACTTTTCGACAGGCATCTGGAGCTTGAGAGCAACGTCTGCGCCGTACTCAACATCTGCCTCTGTTATGTCATAATGGACAAATGTATTTCGCACAGGGTCGAGGAAATTATACGGCATACGGGCATTGACAATATAGAATGGCGTGAGCACGCTGACTCCGCTGTTTTCGAGAGCGAGAGCCGCCGCCTTGCCGTAAGCGCGGACAAGACCGCCTGCGCCAAGTAATGTGCCGCCGAAATAACGGGTTACCACGATAAGAGCGCAGTAGACCTGCTGTTTTTTCAGCACTTCAAGGATAGGCATACCGGCTGTGCCCTGAGGCTCACCGTCATCGGAAAAGCGCATTACATTATCCGAATCGAGCACATAGGCATAGCAATTATGGGTGGCATCCCAGTATTTTTTGCGCAGCTCATTAAGCTTTTCATTGGCTTCTTCAGCTGTTTCCACATAAAAAACGTGGGATATGAACCTGGATTTTTTCTCTATATATTCGGCTTCGCCGCTACCAGAGGGAATCTTCTGAAACTGTTTCATCCTTGTCCTCCGAATATTTCTTGTATCTGCCCCAGATTTTCGCATCGACTACCGCAACGACCTTGACACCTTCGCCTAAAAACTCTGTGCTTCTCACCTTGGCATCTCTGTGGAGAATATCCACAACGCCGCCGTCGGAATAGGGAATGAGGAAGGTTGCTTCACGCTTGTTTGCGTTGAGAGTGTCGATTATCGCCTGCAGAAGGTCATCAAGACCGATTTTATTGAGGGCGGATGCGTAGATCGCGCCCGTTCTGCGAGGCATCATATTGAATGGGATCTTATCTATCTTGTTGAAAACAACGATTCGCGGAGTTTCCTGCGCGCCGAGCTCTGCGATGAGCTTTTCGACGACATTTTCCTGCATTTCCCAGTTTTCATTCGATGCGTCGATAACGTGAACGAGAACATCGGCATACATAAGCTCTTCAAGTGTCGCCTTGAAGGCATCGACAAGCTGGTGAGGAAGCTTTCTGATGAAACCTACTGTATCGGAGATAAATACCTCGCTGTTGTCATAAAGTCTCATGCTCTTTGTTGTAGGGTCGAGAGTGTCGAAAAGGCGGTTGTTTGCATGGACACCTGCGCCTGTCAGCGCGTTGAGAAGTGTGGACTTACCGGCATTTGTATAGCCTACGATGGCAACCTGCGGAATCTCAGACTTTTCGCGCTTTTTGCGCTGTGTTGTTCTTATCTGCTTGACGTGCTCAATTTCGCCTTCCAGTTTCTGGATAATCTGGCGGATGTGGCGACGGTCTGTTTCAAGCTGGGTTTCACCAGGACCGCGGGTACCGATAGGGCTTTTACCACCCGAAGCTGTCTGTCTTACAAGATGTCCCCACATGCCTGAAAGACGGGGAAGAAGATACTTGTACTGTGCAAGCTCAACCTGCAGAATACCTTCTCTTGTCTTTGCTCTGTCGGCAAAAATATCGAGAATGAGGGCATTTCTGTCGATTACGCGGCACTTTGTGATTTCTTCGATAGCTCTTGTCTGGGATGGTGTTATTTCATTGTCGAAAACTACAAGGTTTGCCTCGTGAGCTTCGATGAGAGCCTTGAGCTCCTCCGCCTTGCCTTCACCGATGAAAGTGTGAGGGTCGGGAGCTTTTCTGTTCTGGAGCAGAATAGCGGCTGTTTCGCCCCCTGCTGTTTCGAGAAGCTCACTCAGTTCGTCGAGAGTTTCTCTGTCGGAATTTTCAAAATCCTTGAGGGCACCGCAGTTGATGCCCACAAGAATGGCTTTTTCTACTTTCTTTTCAATAATTTCGTTCATTTGTTATCCTTTGATTTTTTTAGAGTTTCCTAAAGGATCATTCCAGTCTATCTTTCTGTAAAGAATATAGGACACAAGAAGTACCAGATTATTACTGATAAGTGTGGAGACAGGAATGATAAGGTAGTTTGGCTCGAAGAACATATTGGCTATGAGAATGATAGGGTATCTGAAGCCGACGATTCTGAGGCCGTTGATTATAATAGGTATTTTTGTCTTGCCGACGGCAACAAATACACCGCAGACGATGCTTGCGCAGGCAAAGCCTAAAATACCGAAGATTGTGATGCGCTGTGTTACTGTAACCTTATCGAGCAGCTCAAGCTGATCTTCTTCGACGAAGAGGGTACTCATAA
This sequence comes from Oscillospiraceae bacterium, assembly GCA_015068285.1. Taxonomy (GTDB): domain Bacteria; phylum Bacillota; class Clostridia; order Oscillospirales; family Butyricicoccaceae; genus SIG471. The sequence goes on from SVKW01000033.1 coordinate 13,978, forward strand.
CAGGAGCGATAATTGTCATAACGACAGTTACGATGATACTGAGGATTGCAACCAGCTTGAAGACATAGATTACCATATCCTTTGCGCGCTTGTAATTCTGTGCGCCTACATTCATACTTACCATTGATGTGATGGCTGTGCCGAATGCGTTGAGCGAGCTGTATGCTACATTTGTGATGGAGTTTGCGATGGAGTTTGTGTTGAGGATTTCGCTGCCGAACTTCATCGATTCGAGGTTGATGAGAAGGAAGCCGACCTGCATTGTAACATTTGTTACGACAGATGGGATACCGACTTTGAGGAAGTCGCGAAGAATGCCGCCGTCAGGCTTAAAGCCCTTAAAGCTGACATTCATCTTATTTTTCGAGAATATATCACGGCTAACGATGAAAGATATTGTCGCCTGCGCGAAGAAGTTTGAAAGCACGATACCCATAACGCCGAGCTGCATAACTGCGATAAAGAGGGCGTTGCCGATGACCTTGAGGATCATCATGAGAAGTGTGAATATGAACTGGATTTCGCTCTTGCCGTTGGCATTCTTGATGGCGTAATATGCTGTGTTGAAGTACTGGAACGGCACGACGAGCGGTGTGAGAAGCATGATTGTCTGGACGCCCGATCTGATTTCATCGAGGGCAAGAGATGCGTAGAATGGTGCGATTACCATTGTGAATACAGACACGATAAGGGCAGCTGCAACCATAAGGAAGATAAACTGCTTTGTGTATTTATGTACCTTTTCCATATCGCCTGCGCCGATAAGACGGCCGATGAAGGCTGTGCCGGCTACAGAAAGACCTATACCGCCGTTGATGGCGATGTTGAGTGCTGTGTTCGAGTATGAAACTGCGGCGCCGTTGGTGAGTGTTGAGAAATTATACACAAACCAGTTGTCGAAAACCTGTGTAAGCGACTGCGCAAGCAGCATGAACATTACAGGCATTGAAAGCAGGACGGCTGTCTTGCCTATTCCCCCGTGCAAAACGAGATTTTTTCTTTCTTCGTCACTTTGCTTGAAAATGCTTAGAAATCCCATTTGTTGTTTCCTCCGTGATTTTTTTATATTAAAGTCATTATAACACATTATTAAAAATAATGCCACATATTTATAAGCAAATATTTACTTTTTGTCGATTGTGTGATATGATTATGTTGCGAACATTTGTTCTTTGCAGTGTTTGCTGTTATTTATTTCAATCCCTCTCCGTCACGCAAAGCGTGCCACCTCTCCCTTTAATAAAGGGCGAGGCTTAAAAAAGTAATGAAAGTAGGCTGAATATGTCTAAAAACCGCATAATTTTTCATATTGACGTCAATTCCGCCTTTCTTTCGTGGACGGCTGTCAAACGGCTACAGGAGGGTGAAACTGTGGACATCCGCACTATTCCTGCCGTCATCGGCGGCGACGAAAAATCGCGCCACGGCGTTGTGCTGGCAAAGTCCATTCCTGCCCAGAAATTCGGCGTAAAGACGGGCGAATCGCTTTTTGAAGCGAGGCAGAAATGCCCCAATCTGACAGTTGTGCCTTCCGACCACGGGTATTATTCGGAGATTTCAAAGAAGCTTTTTGATATGCTTAACGACTACTCCCCTGTTGTCGAGCAGTTTTCGATAGATGAGGGATTTCTCGATTACACGGGGCTTGAGGGGCTTTATGGTGAGCCTATGAAGGCGGCTTTTGAGCTTAAAGAGCGCATCAAGGCTACTTTTGGCTTTACCGTCAACATCGGTGTTGCCCCAAATAAAATCCTTGCAAAGATGGCGGGCGAGCTTAAAAAGCCCGACCTTGTTCACTCGCTTTTTCACCACGAGCTTGAGGAAAAACTGTGGCCGCTCCCTATCCGTGAATTATTTATGGTGGGCAAAAGCTCCGAGCGTGTGCTTTTAAATCACGGCATTGACACCATAGGAAAGCTTGCAAAGTGCGACCAGGAGCTTGCTGTAAAGCTGCTCAAAAGTCACGGTCTTACCCTTTGGAAATATGCCAACGGCATCGACAACTCCCCTGTTGTGCCCAGCGGAAACAGCTCTGCCAAGAGCTTTTCCAATTCGACAACCCTTTCGCAGGACGCCACAAGCCTTGAGGAGGCGAATCTTGTGCTTCACAGGCTGGCTCAGACCGTCTGTATGAGAATGAGAAGCGAAAATTATCAGTGCTCGACGGTTTCTGTGCAGATCAAATATGCCGATTTCACCCTTTTCAGCAAGCAGACGAA
>SVKW01000034.1 GCA_015068285.1 Oscillospiraceae bacterium
GCAAACATTAAGGTGTGATAAGTCACATTTTATGGATGAGAAAAGTGAATCCCTCCACCGCTGACGCGGTCCCCCTCCCTTTAGGCAAGGGAGGCAGTAATTAGTTTGTAGGGACCGACATCCCTGGCGGTCCGCTTATTTAATTATACTCTTACCTTATCCTTCTTGCTTATCTTATCGTAAAGAGCGAGGAATGCTTCTGTAAGGTCGACGTCGCTTACGCAGTCGACATATTCGCCCATACGCTTCTGTCTTGTTTCTCTGCCCTTTGCTGTGAGCAGAATAATCGCATTGTCCGAGCTTTCAAAGATAGCTCGTCTTATCGCTTCATTTCTGTCGTCAACAAAATACACCTTGTCGCAGTTGCGCTCGGCATACTGGGCGATATCCTCACTTATCTTACGGACAGGCTCCATGTTAGGGTCTTCTTCTGTAAGATAGATAATGTCAGAATTGATGCCTGCCACCATACCAAGGTCGCGGCGGCGTGTTACAGCCTTGCCGCCCGGACAGCCGAAAACTGTTGTGATTTCCCTGCCCTTGTATTCCTCCTTGACAGCCTCGTAAAGCTTTGTCATGGAGAGAAGATTGTGAGCATAGTCGACAATCACTATCTTTTTGCCGTCTTCACTGGAGAATACCTCCATGCGTCCCGATGCCTTTGCTTTGGAAAGACCGTCCTGCATATTCTTTACAGGCATGCCGATTTTCTTGCAGATAGCAATGGCGGCGAGAGCATTTTCTACATTGAACTTGCCCGGCATAGCAAGCTCGAACTGCTCGTCGAAGTCTTTGCACTTTGCCTTGAATTTCAGGGTGAGACCTGTGTTTTCAAGGTCATAGCCATAGAGGTCGGCGGATTCTGTAAAGCCGAAGCTGGAGTATTCATTTCCGCTGTTTTTAGCTGTTCTTTCAATACGCTCTGCCATATCAGCGTCCATATTATACGCACAGTAATCACTCTGGCTGAATATTTTCAGCTTTGATGTGAAATAATCCTCTAAATCCTTATGCTCGATAGGGCTGATGTGGTCCTCGGAAATATTGAGGAAGGCGGAAGCGGCAAATCTTAAACCATAGAGTCTGCCGTACTTGAAAGCCTGAGATGAGCTTTCGATGATGCAGTATTTTCTGCCCGAATTAACGGCATTTCTCAGGTGACGGAAAAGGTCAAGACCTTCAGGAGTTGTCATGTGGGACTCAAACTTTTCCACGCCGTCGTCGGTGTCGATTGTGGAAATAATCGCCGCAGGCTGTTCATTCAAGTCTGCCATCCAGCTGTCCAGCATATACTTGAGATAATAGGATGTTGTGGATTTGCCCTTTGTGCCTGTCATTGTGACGAGAGTTATCTCATTCTGCGGATAGTCATACCAATGGGCGGCAACAAGGCTCATTGCCGAAATTACATCAGAAACAAGCAGGCAGGGAATATCCACATTGTACTGCTTTTCGGAGACATAGCAAGTAACGCCGTCTTTGATGGCGTTTATGAGATATTCTTCCTTAAAGCCTGCGCCCTTGCAGATGAAAAGTGTGTCAGGCTTGATATTTTTCGATGTATAGGATACAAATTCCACAGGCACGTCATTTGTAAGCTCATTTAAGAGGAAGCCGTGCTCCTTTAAGGCATTTGCGAATGAAGAAAGCATTTTCATTTATCTTTTGTCCCCTTTCAGCTTGACAAAGAGGTTGTGACGGACGTTTTTGAATGTTACCATAGCCTTTTCAGCTAAGAAATATGTCTTTTTATCGTAGATATCTTCCACCATGCCGATGAACTCTGTATAGTCGCCCATAAAGCCAACCTTGAACTTGTAAAGACCGATCATTGGATTGTCTTCACTGAGATTGCCAGGCACACCGCGGAAGTCATAGATACGGCACTTTCTCTCAAGAGCCCACTTGATCATGCTCCACTGAAGCTGATAGTTAGGCATGAGATTTCTGTGCTCGTTAGCGCTGGCGCCGTAGAGATACCAGCACTTGTCGCCGTAGCAGATGGCGATAGTGGCGGCGATGCACTTGTCCTCGTGCATTGCCATAAAGAGCTTTGCATTTTCGCCCATATTGTCGAGAACGCTCTGGTAATATTCTTTAGTGCGGACGATAAAGCCGTCACGCTGACCTGTGATTGTGATAAGGTCGTGGAATACTTTCACATCCTCAGGAGTTGTGCCGATTTTCACAGTAACACCCTTACGAGCCGAAAGGCGGATGTTATAGCGTGTCTTACTGTGGAAGGACTGCAAAAGCTCCTCTTCTGTCTTGTTTTCAACATTGAGACGGAAGACGAAGCGAGGCTGAAGTCCGCCGTAGTTTTCGATATTTCTTGTTATCTTACAGCCGCATTCCTTGAGAATATCTTCAAATTCTGTGTCAGAAACTAAAATATCAGGATCTATTTTGAGAACATAGCAGTTGTAGCGCTGAGCGAGGATTTTTGCCTTCTGCAAAAGCTCCTTTATAGTCGCCTTGTCGTGGACATCGCAGACAGGACCGCGCGCCGCATACATAACGCTTTTGCCGAAAATCGGCAGCTTGCGGATGAGCACAGTCATAACACCCTTGATTTCGCCGTCACGGTCTGTGGAAACGATGATTTCCTGCTTCCAGTCAGGCTTTACAGGCGCCCAGTCACGGCTCTGCAAAAAGTGTCCTTTAGGATGATTTTCTATAAAAGCGTCAACTTTTTTAAGCATTTCTTCTGTCATTTTATGTTGGTATCCTTTCGTGGATTTATATCACAAAGTGTAGGGGCGAGCATTGCTCGTCCGCAAAGGAGATATGAAAAGCCAATTCATTAAAAAGGGCATACTTCTCCTTATATATTATAATAAAAATTATAGCATAGCTATAGTGTAAAGTCAAACAAAAAGGGTGGGGAAAATTGGGAGAAATAAGGGGATTAAGGGAAATGAATTGCCTGCCAGCATGAATTACCTTGCGGTATGAATTGATACTTCGTATCGTGAATTGTTTGCTGTGCAAACATTAAGGTGTCCTTCGGACTGATTGAAAAAATTATATTTATTAAATGCGTCGCAGACACCACAATGTTCCAGAGGAACAATTCATGGCGAAAGCCAATTCATGATGGCTGCATCAATTCATGTGCATAGGTACAATTCATTCCCATAAGTTATAAATGCTTTATACTTTTTTGCAATATTACACAATATTTATTTGACATTGTATACTCCTTAATGTTAAAATAAAACAAAAAGGAATGGAGGAAAACAGATTTGAAAGCTTTAGTTATAAACCCCGGTGCCACATCCACAAAGATTTCGGTATTCGAGGAAGATAAGGATATACTCAACATCAAGATTTCCCATAATATCGAGGAGCTGAGCCAGTTTGAAAAAATCATCGACCAGCTTCCGTACAGAATGATAAAAATGCAGATCGCCCTTGAAGAAGCTGGCTCATGGCCGCTTGAGGTCGACTGTGTTATCGGCAGAGGCGGCCTTGTCCGCGCTGTCCCTTCGGGCACATTTGCAATCAATGACAAGGTGCTTGAAGAAATCACAGCGGCAAAATACGGCGAACACGCTTCAAACCTCGGCATCCCTATGGCAAAGCAGTTCTCCCTTATGAATAATAACATTCCTTGCTATTTCACAAACCCTGTCTCTGTTGACGAAATGGAAGAAGTTGCAAGAGTTTCCGGCTATAAGGGTATGTACAGAAAGAGCCTGTTCCACGCTCTCAACCATAAGGCGGCGGCTGAAAAGGCAGCCGAAAAGATGGGCAAGCCTTATGAGGAAACAAAGATGATCGTGGCTCATCTGGGCGGCGGCGTTTCTGTCTGCGCCCACAAGGACGGCAAGGTGGTTGACGTATTCAACGTAAAGGACGAAGGCGCTTTCGCTCTCGACAGATGCGGCTCCCTCCCTGTCAACGATGTTATCAAGCTCTGCTATGAAAACCGTCACGAAAGCCATAAGGTCAAGTTCCTGCTCGGTCAGCGCGGCGGCGTTTATTCATATCTCGGCACAACAGACCTTATCGAGGTCGAAAAGATGATAGACGAGGGCAACGAAGAAGCGGCGCTTATTTTTGAAGCTCTGGCATATCAGCTTGCCAAGGATATGGGCGCAATGCACTGTGTGCTTTTAGGTCAGACAGAAGCTGTTGTTCTCACAGGCGGTATGGCAAACAGCAAGAAGCTTGTTTCCCGTATTCAGCACTATGCAGGTCATCTCGCTCAGTTTATCGTGCTTCCGGGCGAATTTGAAATGGAAGCCATGGCGAAAAACGCCATCAAGGCAACAAAGACAGGGGTACATTTAGAGTATTAAAATTGTAGGGGCGAGCATTGCTCGTCAGCAAATGAACTTGTAGGGACCGGCGTCCCCGAGGTCCGCTTATCCGGCATAATTCATCACACCGCTTGCAAAAGGAGAGTACAATGTCCTCATTACGCAATATTTTCGGTACGGACACCGAAAATTATGACCGTTTCCGCCCCCGTTACACAAATGAGCTTTTTGAGTTTATTTCATCCAAAACAAGCGGCAAAAATGCTCTTGAAATCGGCTCGGGCAGCGGACAGGCGACCGAATGGTTTCTGAGCCATGGCTATGAAGTCACCTGCTGTGAAATAAGCGAGGAATTCTGCGCCTTTCTCAAAGAAAAGTATAAAAATTATCCGATAACAGTTGAAAATCTCCCTTTTGAAGATTTTGAGGGCGAAAACGAAAGCTTCGACCTTATATTTTCGGCAACAGCCTTCCATTGGGTGGATAAGGACATCGGCTTTCAGAAGCTCTATGACCTTTTGAAAAAGGGCGGCACGGCGGCGCTTTTCTGGAATGTGCCTTACGGCGCTTACGACAATGAAGCTCTCCATAACGATATTCAGAAGGCATATAATTCTGACCGTAAATGGGAATCCGAGCCTAAGGAAAAATATGGCTTCTGCAGGGAATATCTTGAAAAATATCACTTTGCAGACATTGAAAAGCATATTTTCCGCGGTGTGAGAAAGCTCACTTCGGATGAATATATCTCCCTGCTTGAAACCTACTCCGACCATAAGAGCATGGAGAAAAACAAAAAAGAAGAACTCTATAAAAATATAGCCTCCGCCATAGAAAAACACGGAGGATACATAAATATTCTTGACAATATCGAACTATATCTTGCAAGGAGGAAATAAAAATGGTAAAGCAGCTTTCCCAGCTTATCGAGCTGGCAAAGGCAAAAGACAGCGTGACTGTGGCTGTCGCTCAGGCGGCAGACAAGGAAGTGCTTGAAGCGGTTGTAAATGCCCAGAAAGAGGGCATCGCAAAGGCTCTTCTCACAGGTGATACGGAAAAAATCAGCGCTATCCTTACAGAAATGGGCGAAAATCCTGCAGATTTCACTGTTATTCAGGCTTCTTCCGACGAAGAATGTGCATTCAAGGCTGTCGAGCAGGTGCGTCTCGGCAATGCAAACATCCTTATGAAAGGTCTTCTTTCCACAGGTACATTCATGAAGGCTGTCATCAACCGCGATACAGGTCTTCGCACAGGCAAGACAATCAGCCATACTATGTTCTATGAAGCTCCTTCCTACGGCAAGCTTCTCTGCCTTACAGACGGCGGCATGAACACATTCCCTGACCTTGCCAAAAAGGCTGACATTCTTGAAAATGCCATTGAGGTCGTAAAAAAGCTTGGCATTGAAAAGCCGACAGTTGCCTGCGTGTGCGGCGCTGAAAATGTCGACCCTAAGGTACAGTCCACACTTGATGCCGATGAGCTTTCAAAGATGGAAAGATTCAATGACGCCATCGTTTACGGCCCTGTCGGTCTCGACCTTGCAATCAGCAAGGAAGCTGTCCATCACAAGGGCTATAAGAATGAAAATGCAGGCTATGCCGATATTCTTCTCGTGCCAACTTATGAAGTGGGCAACGGCATCGGCAAGGCTATGACATATTTTGCAGGGGCAAAATCGGCTGGTATCGTTGTGGGCGCAAAGGCTCCTATCGTTCTTGTTTCCCGTTCCGATAATGCCGAAACAAAGCTTCTCTCCATCGCACTTGCAGCAATGATGTAGAGAGAGGTTGCCTTACGGCAAGCGATATTCGGCTCCGCCGAGCGATGTATGCTTACGCATATGATATATCTGCAAAGCAGATGCGATATGTTTGCGTTGCAAACACTGTGGTGCCTGCGGCGCATTGAATAGGATCTCTCCCTCAGCCTTGCATACGCAAGCCAGCTCCCTCGTCAGAGGGAGCCGAGAAAAGATTCCCTTGCCTCCCTCTGACGAGGGAGGGGGACCATCGAAGATGGTGGAAGGAGAGAAACTTAAATCACATAACAACACAGTAAGAGCATATCATACAGGTCAATCAACCCTTCCAAGAAAGGAATAAAACGCTTATGAAAAAACTCATGACAGGCAACGAAGCCATCGCAAGAGGTGCTTATGAAGCCGGTGTTCGCTTTGGCGCTGCCTATCCTGGCACACCATCCACAGAAATTTTTGAAAATCTTCCTGAGTACAAGGAGATTTACAGCCAGTGGTCACCTAACGAAAAGGTGGCCTATGAAACAGCTTACGGCGCCGCCATCGCAGGCTTGCGCTCTATCTCCGCAATGAAGCACGTCGGCGTAAACGTAGCGGCTGACCCTATGTTCACATCTGCCTATCTCGGTGTAAACGCAGGTATGGTGCTTGTAACTGCAGATGACCCTGACCTTCATTCCTCCCAGAATGAACAGGACAACCGCCTTTATGCAAAGGGCGCAAAGCTCTGCCTTATCGAGCCGTCTGACTCCCAGGAATGTAAGGACTTCCTCAAGGAAGCTTATGACATCTCCGAAAAGTTCGATATCCCTGTTCTTTACCGCGTAACAACACGTATTTGCCATTCCAAGAGCACAGTTGAGCTTGGCGAACGTATTGAAATCGCTGACAAGCCTTATGAGCGCTCTCCTAAATTCTCCGCAACTCCTGCAAGAGCTAAGGTCCACCACATGCGTCTTGAAAACCGCCTTAAGGACCTTGAAGAATATGCAAATACTTCCGCCCTCAACAAGATGGAAATCAAGGGCGATGTAGGCGTTATCACAGCTTCCGCTGCATATAACTACGCAAAGGAAATCTTCCCTGAAGATACATCCTTCCTCAAGCTCGGTCTTACAAATCCGCTGCCAAAGAAGCTCATCAAGGAATTTGCCGCTAAAATGAGCAAGATCTATGTCATTGAAGAGCTTGAACCATTTATGGAAGAGCAGATTCGCGCGCTCGGTATTGAAGTTATCGGCAAGGATGTTATCCCTGTTACATACGAGCTCAACCCTGAAATCCTCCGTAACTGCCTCTTCGGCGAAAAGTCCCCAACTAAGACTGCTGAAGTTCAGGCAACAGGACGCCCTCCTGTGCTTTGCGCAGGCTGCCCGCACAGAGGCTTCTTCTATACACTTTCCAAGCGCGGCTCCATCGTTCTTGCAAGTGATATCGGCTGCTATACTCTCGGCGGCGGCGACACCTGTATCTGCATGGGCGCAGGCTTCTCTGCAGGCGCAGGTATGGCAAAGGCTCTCGAGCTCAAGGGCGATACACGCAAGGTTTACGGCGTTGTGGGCGACTCTACATTCTTCCACAGCGGCATGACAGGCGCTCTCGAAATCATCTATAACAATGCAAATATTATTCCATGCGTTCTCGATAACGGCATCACAGCTATGACAGGCCATCAGGATAACCCTGGTACTGGCTATGCTCTCTCCGGCTCCTTTGCTCCAAAGGCAAAGATTGAAGATATTCTCACAGCATTCGGCTATGAAAATGTCATTATCGTAGACCCTAACGATCTGGACGCTATGAAGAAGGCTTGCGACGAGGCTGAAACTTGCGGCAAGCGCTCTGCTATCATCACACGCCGTCCATGTCTCCTTCTCAAGAGAGAGGCTCACACAAAGGCTAAGTTCAATATCAATTCCGAAAAGTGCAAGAAGTGTAAGATGTGCCTCAAGGTCGGCTGTCCTGCTATCAGCACAGTAAACGGCCAGCCTGTCATCGACAGAGCACAGTGCGCCGGCTGCTCACTCTGCGCTCAGGTTTGTCCATTTGACGCTATCGAACAGGAGGGTTAATTCAATGAGTAATGTTAAAACTATTCTTCTTGTCGGCGTAGGCGGACAAGGTACAATTCTTGTAAGTAAGATTCTCACATACGGCCTTCTCAAGGCAGGCTTTGATGTAAAGATGAGTGAAGTTCACGGTATGGCGCAGCGCGGCGGCTCTGTTTCCACACAGGTCCGCTATGGCGATAAGGTGTGGTCTCCTATCGTCGGCGAAGGCGGCGCAGATATCCTCATCTCCTTTGAAAAGATGGAAGCTGTCCGCTGGGCAAACTTCTTAAAGCCTGATGCAAAGGTCATTATCGCAGATACTGCTATCCCTTCCCTTCCTATCGCAACAGGCGCTGAGCAGTATCCTGAAGGCACAGTTGAAGCTATGCAGAAGCTTTTCGATGTAACTCTTGTCGATGCTGATAAGATTGCAAAGGAAAAGGGCAACCCAAGAGGCGCTAATGTGGCGCTCTTTGCCGAAGCTGTCAAGGTCTGCGGCCTCGACTTTGTAGACTGGAAGGAAGTCCTCACAGAAGTCCTCCCTGCAAAGATTCTGGATGCAAACCTCAAGTTGTTGTAATATAATAATATTGCGGCGGGAGGGCGCAGAGACCCTCCCCTACGCGCTTTATATTTTATACTGTTCTGTAGGGGCGGGTTTCCATGCCCGCCCGCTTAATAATTAAAAAACCAAAGCCACCCTTCGGGGTGGCTTTTTGTGTCATCGGCTATTGTATGACAGATAGAATTGTGCTATACTTTATATAAACAGATAAACTTAATAATATTATGAAACGGAGGGCATTTTATGGTCAAAGCTTTACGAAAAAACCAGAGAATAATTCTAATCATTGGCGTTATTCTGATGTGTGTAGGCATTTATATTTGTAAAATGCCCCGTGAAATGAATATGTATGATGCTTTTGCAGACGGAATTGAGAAGCATATCGGCGTTAAATACAAGGACATCGAATGGGAAAGCGTCCATTTCCCTCTTACAAGCGAGGACAACAAAAGGTGGATAGAAAGCAACAAATCTCCACAGGCTGTGGAAGAAATGGTACGTAATAAGCTGAGTGGTTACAGAGTCCTTGAAAAAGGCAGAATCAGGTGGACACCAAGCACATACGATATGTGGATTCATATAAATGGCGGCAAAGGTATCCACGTTAAAATAAATGATGGAAACACTTTCGGTACAAATTATATCTGTGTTTTCTACAACGGACAGACAGCCATTAGGTATGAGATAAAATAAATGATTTATACGGACGACCAATGTCGCCCGCAGATATATAAAGGAGGATATTATGGTAACAGCAACAAGTAAGGAAAGAAATTATGTCACAGAAATCACTGACGGCGAGCACATCATTTACTCCGACACAATTAAATCGGACAACGGCACAGGCGAATATGTAAATCCTGCCGATATGGTCATTTCGGCTCTTGCCGCCTGCCTCAATATAACTCTCCGCAAGCGTATGCGCGCCGAGGGGCTTGTCTGGGACAGCGTTACTGTCCATGTTGATATGAACAGAAAAAATCCTGAAGATATAAAAATCTATACAAAAATCATCATTGAAGGGGATATTCCACAGGAAAAGAAGGACGAGCTTATCGCAAATGTCCTCGACTGCCCTATCTGCAAGGTGTTAAAGGGCGGAAAGACCTTCCTTCCATTGGAGATGTAGTACAAGTTATAAGTAATAGTGAAAAGTGAAAATGTGCGGTGTGATGAATCACATTAAACAGGTTTCTCTCCCTCCTCAGAGGGAGGCAAGTTTGAGGGAAAGGGGCGAGAGATGTCTTGCAGGGGGCGTTGCAGACGTCTTATGATTATACTTACAAATCAAAACAACAGGAGAACAATATGAAAAGTACAAAACGATTTTTTGCCCTTGCGCTGGCTTTTGCAATGTGCATGACATTTGCACTGCCGATGGCAGCGGCAGACACAAGCACAGACAGAGCAGATAAGCTCAATTTGCTTGGTCTTTTCAAAGGCACAGATGCAGGCTATCAGCTTGAGCAGCCGAGCACAAGAATTCAGGGCATCGTAATGCTCATCCGCCTTCTCGGCAAGGAAAACGAAGCTCTGAATGAAACAAGAAGCGCGCCATTCAGCGATGTGGGCTGGGGCAAGGAATACACCTCCTATGCTTACAACACAGGGCTGACAAAGGGCACAGGTGCAGATACTTTCACACCTGACAAGCAGATCAAGGCCATCGAATATGTGACCTTCCTGCTCCGCGCCCTCGGCTACAGCGAGGAGGCAGGCGACTTCACATGGGGCACTCAGCTCTCTCTCGCCAACAAGCTGGGCATGGTAAATCAGCTCGCAGTTCAGCATATGTCCAATATGGACCTTGACAGAGGCGATATGGTGGACCTTTCCTATGCGGCGCTGACCTGCGCTATGAAGACAGGCAGCAAGACTTTGGCTGAAAAGCTGGTTTCCGAAGGCGTATTCAGCCGTTCACAGGGCGTTTCTGCCGGTGTTATCGGCAGCGGCGTATGGACATATAACTATGAAGTGCCAAAGGGACCTGCAATTGTTCACACAAAGCCGAAATTCGGCTCTCTCGATGTTGATTTGCTGACCATAGACCCGACAGGCGTAAAAATCAAGGCGGCAATGGTCAATAATACCCTCGGCGCGACAGCATCTTTCAAGAATATCGTAAACGCATCGGGCGCTGATGCCGTTGTCAATGCCAACTTCTTTGAAGCATACAACGACTTCAAAATCCCTATCGGCCATGTTATGGTAAACGGCCAGTTCCTCTATGCGTCCACAGGACTTTCCTCCCTCGGCATCACAAAGGACGGGCGCCTTTCCATCGGCCGCCCTGCGGTATTTGTGGGCATCAAGGATATGAACGGCAACACATTGTGGGATGCCTTTGAAGTCAACACTCCTTTCCAGGGCGAATGGCTGTCCACACTTTACACTCCTGCCTTTGGCAAGAGCGTCACAATAAAGGCTCCGGGCAGTATTCTTACTGTGAGAAACGGCGCGATTTCCGCCTTCGAATACAAGGCTGCAGGCTCGGTTGTAGCTATTCCTGCTGACGGCTATATCGTCTATATGGGCAACGGCGTAACATCGGAAAGCTATTTCAGAAAGCCTGTTGTCGGCACTAAAGTTCAGCTTGAGCCTCATCTTTTCAAGGCTGATGCAGAGGGCTTTATTCTCGATAAGAATGTGGAAAGTATAATTTCGGGCGCTCCACGCCTTGTGCAGGACGGCTATATTGTCACAGAGCTTGAGGACGGCTTCAGGGAAGCTCGATTTACAACTTCCTCCACACCTCGCACAGCTATCGGCATAAACCGCGAAGGCAAGCTTCTCATCGTATCTGTCAAGAGCGCTACAATTCAGCAGATGCGTGAGCTTATGCTTAATCTGGGCTGTGTCGATGCCTTTAATCTCGATGGCGGCGGCTCGACAGCTATGTACCATAACGGCAATTACATCCGCACACCTGGCAGAGAGCTGACAACAACATTGCAGATTTTTGAAAAATAGTAAGCAATAATTCTATTACGGAGGTACATATATGAATATTCTCGTTATCGACGGCAGCCCACGCGTGGGTAAGAACACAGACCAGCTTTGCGATGCCTTTATCAGGGGCGCAGAAAGCAAGGGGCATACTGCTGTCAAGTTCCGCGTTGCAGGTAAGAAATTAAACGGCTGTATCCACTGTATGCAGTGCTATAAAAACGGACCTTGCAGCCAGAAGGACGATATGATTCCGCTTTACGATGAAATCGAAAAGGCCGATATGATTGTCCTCGCCTCCCCTATCTATTTCTGGGACATCACAGCTCAGCTCAAGGCTGTAATCGACCGTATGTACGCCCTCTATGTGGCAAAGCGTTTCAAACCGAAAAAGACAGCGGCAATCTTCGTTTCGGGCGGCAAAGACCCTTCCAATACAGCCGAAGCTGTTGATTTCTATAATAATGTAATAATCGACAAGCTCCATTGGACTGATTGCGGTCTGCTCGAGGTAAATGGCACAACTCCACAGGATTTCGACCTTGAAAAGGAAGGCTTCATCGAAAAAGCCTACAATATGGGCGCAAGTGTTGAATAATTTCCGCGTTCTGTCATCCTGAACATATGTGAAGGATCTTTCCTGTAATTATATGAAAGATTCTTCGGCTTCGCCTCAGAATGACACAAATATACAAAATCAAAAAGCCACCCGTTACGGGTGGCTTTTGCTGTATTATGATTTACCTGAGCTCGTCGAGGTTCTGAGGGAGGCCGATAAAGACCTTTTCGCCCTTATTTACAACGATGCAAGGGAGGCCGACTCTGCCTGCTTCCTTGATAGGAATAAATTCCTCGCGTGTGTCGCGGTACTTCAAAAACTGCTTGAGCGGGAGCATACCCGTTGTGATGTCGATAGCAGTATACTCAATGCCTGCCTGGGAAAGAGCCTCTTTCACCGGTCCGCAGGCGCCTCAATGCTGGCTTGTGTACATAGTAATGTTCTTCATAGCCTTTTCTCCTTTTTTCTTTCGCAATTTTTCATATGATTTAACCCCTGTCAAGCCCCAAACAAGACAGGGGTTGGTTTTTATTTACGCCTTATATGTCACTTCGCCGCCCATAACTGTCATGAGCACCTTTGTGTTGATAAGGTCAGCCTTTGGAATCTCGAAGATATTTCTGTCGAGAACAACAAAGTCAGCAAACTTGCCGTCTTCAAGTGTGCCCTTTTCATATTCTTCAAAGGATGCGTAAGCGCCATATCATATAGAGTCTTGAAGTTATACGATGGGTTTCCATTCGTCCCTTTGTTCGGAATATTCGACCATGATATCGCTGGCCGTGCGACTGTTAAAATATCTGCCGTATTTATACCAACTGTCGATATGGAAAGTGAACACAAGCTCGGTGACATCTGTATCTGCGATATTGACATTGATCTCGTTTGCCATTTTGCCGCCCATCTTCTCATAAAACGGCACGGCAGGACCGTTTTTCAGGCATTTAACGATGAAATCATCGTAATGACTGTCGGAAATTATACCTTTACAGGCTTCAAAAAGCATTTTGCCGATGCCATTGCCATGATGCGCCGTAAGCACATAAAGAGCGGCTATCTCGCCGTGATTCGGATAAGTCCGGTCGCGGCATTTGCAACAGGCGGCAAAGCCGACAATTTCGCCGTCCTTCTGAGCCACAAAGAAATCTTCGCCGCGAGCCATGCTGTTTTCGATATTTTTATAGCTTTTGCCGGCGTTTTTTACCTTATTGTCGAGATAATCATCAGGGAAAATGCCGCTGTAAGCCATTTTCCACGTGCTGACACGTACATTTTCGATGGCAAGTGCATCGGAAAGCACAGCTTTGCGTATTGTGACGTTCATATTTTATGCCTTATATGTCACTTCGCCGCCCATAACTGTCATAAGCACCTTTGTGTTGATAAGGTCAGCCTTTGGAATCTCGAAGATATTTCTGTCGAGAACAACGAAGTCTGCAAACTTGCCGTCTTCAAGTGTGCCCTTTTCATATTCTTCAAAGGATGCGTAAGCGCCTTCCTTTGTGTAGCAGTCGATTGCTTCCTTAACTGTGAAGCATTCCGATGGCACCCAGCCGCCCTCAGGGAAATGCTTGAGGTCACGGCGGTTGACAGCGCAGTGGATGTTGTCAAATGTCTTAAGGTCTTCAACAGGGCTGTCTGTGCCGAAGGATGTATGTACGCCGCTGTCGTAGAGAGTCTTGAAATTATATGATGTATTTGCAAGTTCTTCACCAACTCTGTCTGCCACTACATGCATATCGTAATGGAGGAAGATAGGCTGAGCAAAGCAGAGAGCGTTAAGCTTCTTGAAGCGTTCAAGCATTGGCTTATCTGTGATCTGAGCGTGAACAACGCCGTGACGAAGAGCATTTCCTTCTCCGCCTTCCTTTTCGATGGCGTTGAGCACCATTTCGATAGCCTTGTCGCCGATAGCGTGTGTGATGACCTGCATCTTATGCTCTGTTGCAATGCGGACAAACTCGTTGAGAGTTTCCTGGCTCATACATTCGATGCCCACAGTTGATGGGTCATCTGCGTAAGGCTTGCGCATTAAAGCTGTGCGAGCACCAAGAGAACCGTCTACAAAGAGTTTTAACGGACCAATTCTATACGGAGAGTTTCCGTTACCCATGCGGAAACCTGCTTCGAGATATTCCTTGAAGCCGACGAGTGTGTTGAAGCAGCTCTGCTGTGTGATGCGGCACTTTGCCTTGCCGTCAGCGACGACCTTCTTGTAAGCGGCATCCATGCGCTGGAAATTATCGTCGTTGATATCGTTTGTCTGAATGGAAGTGATGCCGTAGGATGCGGCGTATTCCTGAGCCTTCGCAATGATTTCAGCCATTTCATCCACAGTCTTTGCAGGGATAAACTGCTCGATCATGCCCATTGCGTGCTCGCGGAAAATACCTGTAGGCTCGCCGTTTGCGTCCTTGTCAATAGCGCCGCCCGGGCAGGCTTCTGTGTTTTTATTTACGCCTGAAAGTTCCAATGCCTTGCTGTTGCAGACGAGCATATGTCCGCATGCTCTGCGGAATACGATAGGATGTTCTGTGGAAATCCTGTCAAGGTCATAGCGGTTGAGCAGACGCTTTTCACCTGTGAAATAGTCCTGATTCCAGCCGCGACCTGTGACATAAGTGCCTGCAGGGACATTGTTTTCAGCGATAAACTTCTTTGCTCTTTCGATAACATCCTCAGGGCTGTGTGCGCCGAGCATCTGGACAGACATGATGTTTGTGCCTACGCCGTAAAGGTGCATGTGGCTGTCGATAAGCCCCGGAATTACAGTCTTGCCCTCAAGGTCGAAAGCGTTTGCGCCGTTTGCGCGCATTGCGGCAGCATCGCCGACAGCGATAATAACGCCGTTATCGACGAGCAGCGAATGTGTAAAACTGTCACCGGTGTATATATTGCCGTTGAAATAGAGAGTTTTCATTATGTTTTCTCTGCCCCATAAATCAGGCTTTATGGGGGCCCCTTTCCATTAAAATAGATTTTGCCGAAATGAATTCGTCAAAATCGGTACGCCGCAATTGTGCGGCGGTCGGGCACATGGCCCTCCTGAAGTTTTGTTATTTTTATTATATTACCATTTGTGTGCTTTGGCAATAATTTGTTGAAAAATGTTGTGGAATATTTGGCGGCGCCATCTGTCATTCTGAACGAATGTGAGGAATCTTTCCTGAAATTTGTGAAAAGCTCCTTTGCTGCGCTGAGAATAACATGGGAAAGATACCTCTTGCCATATCGGCAGCTATATATTATAATGATATACGATGAATATTTCCAAGGAGGCAGTTTTATGATATTTTCAACTCCTGTCACCCTGCTCATCGTCGGTCTTGTTTCGATAATCGGCGGTCTTATTCAGGGTGTTTCGGGCTTTGGCTTCGGCATTTTTGTAATGACGATTTTTCCGTCCATTCTCCCCTATCTTTTCGGCGTGGGGCTTTCAAGTATAATCTCCATCGTGGGTATGGCGGGCATCGTAATCCGCTACAGAAAGTATATTCAGTGGAAATACCTGCCTGTGCCGATAGCATTTTATATGCTTGCCAGCACACTGGCGATAAATCTTTCCACAACTCTTGAAGCCGACTGGCTCAAGACATACCTTGGACT
>SVKW01000035.1 GCA_015068285.1 Oscillospiraceae bacterium
AGGTAGACAGGCTGGGTGTAAAAGCCGTTATTTAAAAGTCCGCTGATGACAATGCCCATAAGAAGCATTGCAATGCCTGCAAAAATCAGGCTTCTGTCGGTTTTCGGGCGATATGAACTGTCCAATAATGTTCCCACTTCCACAGGGTCGCCCATTTCAAGGACAGCCCTTTCTTCTGCTTCATTTTCTGCCATATTCATGGCTAAAAATGCGTTTTTCTGGTCTTCAATATGGTCTGTCAGCTCTTTTGATACGCTTTCGTGGGCTTTTTTCCAACGTATTTGCTCGAGAGTTTTTGCGATGAAATCCTCTTTAGTAAGCATAGCTGACACCGCCTTTCAGCACTTTATTGACAGCCTGTGTAAAGCTCTGCCATTCGGTCTCTTTCGTTTCAAGGAACTTTCTGCCCTCTTTGGTTATCGAATAATACTTGCGGATACGCGCCTGCCCTGCCTGGGCTTCATAACAGGTCACAAGGCCGTTTTCTTCCAGATTATGTAAAAGCGGATATAGGGTTCCCGCTTTCAGGCTGAAAGTGTCGTCCGATAAGGCGGACAGCGTTTCTATCATCTGGTAGCCGTACATATCTTCGCGGCTGAGAAGTTTGAGGATGAGCATGCCTGTTGAGCCTGCCATCAGGGATTTGTCGAATGCCATAGTTTCTCCTTTCGTGGGTGGAGTGTGGGTTGCGGGAGGGCACAGAGCCCCTCCCCTACACTGAGGTGGATTGTGGGTTACGGGACGTCGAGAGCGCCGTCCCCTACATGGATTGTGCGATGGAGAGTTATGAAATAGGCGCCTACGACTTTTCTCTCCCCCCGCCTTTCAGGCACCCCCCTCGTCAGAGGGAGGCAAGTTAATAATGTATAGACAATCTATATATCGATTATCTATATATAGTATATATCGATGTTCTATATATGTCAAGAGGGATTGGGGATTTTTTTGAAAAATCCCCCAGTCATCCTTCGGATGCCAGCCCCCTTTAGGCAAGGGGGCCTTTTTATAATGTGTGCCTGCAGATAATTTATTAAACGACCTACAGTCTACACCTCATCCACCACTAACGTGGTCCCCCTTCCTAAATGGGGTCCCCAAACAGCCTGCTGTTTGGGGTGTGAATCAAGGGGAAGGCAATAGAAAAGCACTCCAAACGGAGTGCTTTCCCAATTATTTACATATTTCCAATTATTCGAGAGTGATTGTTGCTTCGGCGTGGCCTGCCTTGACACCGCTGACCTTGACTTTGAACTCTGTGCCCGCCTTTGCCTTGACAGCCCATGTTATCGCCTTTGTAAAGGCATCGTGCTTGCGTGTGTCGATGTTCTTATAGCCATAAGCCGAGTTGACGCCCGAGAAGCCTTCGATGTGACCGAGAGTGTCGTTCTGCTTACCGATGAAGATTTCGCCATCGACATGAGCTTCGATATTGACAGGCTGGTCGATTTTCAGCTTTTTTGCTTCGTTGCAGACGAATGTCGGCAGATAGCCGATGTTGGAAACCTGTGCAGTCACCTTATAAACCCCTTCGTCCACCTTTTCAGCTGTCAGCTTATCTATATGGAGCTGAGGAAGTGTGCTTGCCATACGGAGGCAGAAGTTTGTGTTCTTTTCAACCTCCTGTTCGAGATAGCCCGGAGGGCAGTTCTGCCATGTGTACTTGAAGTCGATGGAGCCGATTTCAATCTTGCCAAGCTGAGGATGGTCGAATTCCTCCCACTCCTTGATAGGCTTGCCTGAAGCCAGCATTGGCACATTTTCGTCGATCCACTTATAGCAGAGAGCCATTTGCTCTTCCTGCTCCTTCGGTGTCTTTGGCTTTGTGCGTGGGTAGACATCAGGAACACCTGCGCGGATGCAGAGGTCCCAGAGCTCGGCTGTGTAAGTCGGGATGCCCTGCGCCATATACATCCAGTCGTCGAATGCGCCCGAGGAATAATTTACAGTATCTGTCAAAAATGCATCGAAGATGTTGAAGCAGCCGTAGCCTGTTTCCTCGGTTGCCATAGCGCCGATTTCGCGGAACATACGCATATCGCGGCTGTCGGCGTTCTTTTCGGGCATTGTTCCTGGAGGATAGATGTAGCAGCCGCCGCTTGTGTGGTATGTTACGCCGCAGCAGATGTTTGGATGAGCAATGACAAAGTCGGCAACCGCCTTGTTTTCAGGATTTGAAAGCGGGTACTTGCCTGCGCCCGGCTGACGGACCTCAGGGAACCAGCCGAGAGGATAGTTTCTGTTGAAATCCAGGTTCCATTTGCCCTCGGCAGGCTGTATATTTATACCATCAAAATCGACGATGTGACCTTCAGGATATACATTGTAGTACTTGCCGCCGAAGTCGGATGGAGAGCGCTTTGTCATGATGCGGTGGTCATAGTCGGCTTCCTTCCAGACGCCATTTGGAGATTCGATACGCATAAGGCGGACAACACCGTCACCGTCGATATCCGATGGGTGCAAGCCAGGAGCAGGCTTTTCAAATGGATATGGGCGGTTTACCGAGCGGAGCTGTTCACTTGTTGTGAGGTAAGTTTCAGCGCCGTCAGGAGAGATACGTGGGATGACATAAACTGCGTTTTTATCCAGCAAAGCTGTGATTTTCTCATCTTTTCCGTACTTCTGGACGAGAGTTACGATGAGATGTGTGGCTGCCATCGAGCCTGTGACCTCGCCTGCGTGGTGATTGCCGTCGACATAATAGGCAGGCTTTGTCAGCACATCGCCTGTATTGTAGTTTGTGATTTCGCAAGCCCAGACATTTCGGTTTTCAGGAGTTGTGCATATAGAATGTATTTTAATGAGCTGTGGATAGTCTGCTGCGAGCTCCTGCAGAAGGTTTGTAAGCTCTTCGTAAACGTAGTAATGGTCGAAGTTATAGGTTTTCATCAGTGGTCCCCTTTCGTTTTGTTTTGCATTATTATACACCCATACCGCATAAAAATCAAGGGAATAAGTGAATAATTATGTATAAAATTTGAATATTTATGCAAATAGTGTTGCAATGGGGATTGTGTAAATCAGTTCAGAATGACATATAAAGTTGTAGGAACAAATCATGATTTGTTCCATTGAATATGCCTTCGGCACCACCTCATCCACTTCACTTTGTTCAGCACCTTCCCCTCAAGGTGAAGGCTTTGGGTTTGTGCGAGGGGATGGAGGCGGGCGGGCGTGGAAACCCGCCCCTACGGGATTGATTAAACCGCGGGAGTCGGACCGCCGGGGACGTCGGTCCCTACGGGTTTGTGCGAGGGGATGTAGGCGGGCGGGCATGGAACCCCGCCCCTACGAGATTGATTAAACCGCAGGAGTCGGACCGCCGGGGACGTCGGTCCCTACGGGTTTGTGCGAGGGGACGGAGGCGGGCGGGCGTGGAAACCCGCCCCTACGGGATTGATTAAACCGCAGGAGTCGGACCGCCGGGGACGTCGGTCCCTACCAGATTGTGCTAATAGGCAAGAAACAAAAAGGGGTGGCTGAGAGCCACCCCTTGGGAGTAATATTGAATTACTTACAGTACTTGTTGAACCAAGCTGCGATTTCTTCAAGACGGGAGAGTCTGTTCTGTGGCTTACCGGAACGGGAGAGTTCGTGGTTTTCGCCGTGGAAGAGGCACATCTTAGTTGGAACACCCTTACGCTTGAGAACGTTGAACATCTGGATTGGTTCACTCATCCAGCAGCGATAGTCTTCGTCGGACTGGATAAAGAGTGTTGGTGTTGTAGCGTTGAAAGCGTACTTGAGTGGAGACTGAGCCCACATCTTTTCCCAATTTGTCCATGGATCAGCCATGAGCTGAGTCATATTATGATTGAAGCCGATGTCTGTTGTGAGACCCTTGGACATGTAGTTGGAGATAGAGCGCTGTGGAGCAGCAGCTGCGAAGCGGTTTGTATGGCCGATCATCCAGTTGATCATGAAGCCTGCATAGGAACCGCCGCAGATAGCGATCTTATCAGCATCGATATCCGGGTAAGCTTCGATACAGTGGTCAACGAATGCCATGAGGTCCTGATAGTCAGGGCCGCCCATATCGCCGATGAGAGCGTTAGCGAAGTCATCGCCACGGCCGTCAGCACCGCGTGGGTTTGTGTAGATTACAAAGTAACCGTCGTTAGCCTGAGCCTGCATTTCGTGGTGGTAGATACCGCCGAATACAACCTTTGGACCGCCGTGCATGGAAAGTACGCAAGGATACTTATGACCTGCCTTGTAGCCTGCTGGCTTGATAACGAAGCAGTCGAGGTCTACGCCGTAATCTGTTGTGAATGTTGTATATTCAACTGGAGAAATTGTCTTTGTATTGAAGAATTCTTCGTTGAATGTGGAAATCTGTGTTTCTTCGCCTGTAGCGAGATCCATTTCATAGATTTCATTGAGCTTCATGCCGCGGTGAGCGATCATGAGGCACTTGCCGCCATGGATTGTGATAGCGTTGATGCCGCCAGGAACCTTGGAGAGAACCTTTGGCTGATCATTTTCCATTACGCAAAGTTCGGAATCAACTCTGTTGACTCTGAGGAAGTAAAGCTTGCCGTCTACGAACTGAACCATTGCGTTGCCGCCGCCGTAAGATGCGTCGTTGGAAACAGCGCCGCCGATTGTGTGGTCAAAGAAGCCAACTTCACGGCGTTCCATTGTCTTGCAGTCGAATTCGTAGCAAGTTGGGTTATGCCATACGCCCTTTTCGTTCTTCTTGTTAGCTGTGAAGAAGATAACGCCCTTTTCCATCCAGTATGCGCCGCCGATGTTTTCGTCAGCCTGAGGAACGAGAACCTTGAGTTCGTCCTTTTCGATGGAGTAGAGGTTGAGGGAGCCAGCGCCCTGGGATACATCCTTATATTCATTACCTACGAATACAACGTACTTCTTGCAGGAAGAAAGACCTACGGAGTTTGCGTTCATGTATTCAGGTGTGATCTGCTTGCCTTCCTTAGTAGCTGGGTCATAGATAACAACTGCGGAACGTGTTCTGTTGATAACGCCGCGGCCGTTGAACCAGTGTGGAAGTTCATCAAATACGATATAGTCCTTGCCGAGCTGAGCGCGGTTTTCAGGATCCTTGATTTCTTCGAGCTTCTTGTTGATACCGAGAAGGAGCTTGCCGTCCGGGAGGAAGTCGATCTTTGTTACTGTATATGGGAGTGTGTAAGCGAGCTGAGCTTCACCGCCGTTGAGGTTAATGCGGTAGATATTTGTGCTGCCCTTCTTGTTTTCACCTCTCTGGGATGGGAAGAGGATTGTGTCATTTGTTTCCCACCAGAAGGAACGTTCTGTATTTGTAGCTGTAAGCTTCTTGATTTCCTTTGTTTCTACATCGAGGACATAGAGGTTGGACAAATACTTGTTGCCTTCCATATCAACATCGTGCTTTACAAAAGCAGCGTGCTTACCGTCTGGGCTGTATGTAATGCCAGAGAGGAACTTAAACTGTTCAAAATCTTTATATTCAACTTTTGTTCTCATTATTATTCTCCTCCTATGCCTTTAAGTGTGAATCATACCAAGCAAGAATTTCTTCCATTCTCTTGATACGGTTTCTTGGCTGACCGGAACGGGAAAGTTCGTGGTTGTCGCCGTTGAAGAGAACCA
Organism: Oscillospiraceae bacterium; assembly: GCA_015068285.1. Classification (GTDB taxonomy): domain Bacteria; phylum Bacillota; class Clostridia; order Oscillospirales; family Butyricicoccaceae; genus SIG471. The sequence continues at coordinate 5,596 of SVKW01000035.1, forward strand.
TCTTAGCTTCACAGCCGTGGAGCTTGAGAGCCTGGAATGTTGCAACGCCTTCTACGAGCCAGCAACGGTAGTCTTCCTTGGAGTGGATAACGAGAGTTGGTGTCTTAGCATTGTTGAGGTACTTGAGTGGAGAGAAGCTCCAGAGCTTTTCTGCATCTTCTTCTGTAGATGTCTTGTGCTGGTCCTTTGTGAAGTGAGCGCCGATATCGGATGTGAATTCGAATGTTGTCCAGTTGGAGATGGAACGCTGTGTAACAGCTGCCTTAAATCTGTCTGTATGACCGATAATCCAGTTTGTCATGAAGCCGCCGTAGGAGCCGCCGCCAACACCGAAGTTATCCTTGTCGATGTCTGGGTACTTTTCAAGGCACTTGTCAGCAAATTCCATAAGGTTATCATAGTCAACCGAGCCGTACTTGCCGAAGATGTCAGCGAAGTCATTGCCGCGGCCGTCGGAACCACGTGGGTTACAGAAGCATACGAAGTAGCCTGCGTTAGCCCAGACCTGCATTTCGTTGTGGAATACAGAACCGAATGCTGTCTTAGGACCGCCGTGAATGTGGAGGATAGCCGGGTACTTCTTGCCTTCTTCGTAGCCGATTGGCTTCATAACGTAACCGTGGATGTCATATCCGTCGGAAGCTGTGAAGCTGAAGAATTCAGGTGTGGAAATGGAGAGTGTTGCCCAGAGTTCATCATTATGATGGGAGAGCTTCTTTTCTGCGCCGTTTTCGAGAACATAGAGTTCTGCGATTTCGTTGCCGCGGAGACCTGTGAAGAAGATCTTGTCTTCGAAGATATCGAATGCTGTGATATCGCCATCTGCTGTGATAACGTCGAATGCGTTGCCGTTGAGGTCAACACCCTTGAGGTAGCCATGTTCAGCGTTTGTTGTGATGTAGTAGATCTTATCGCCAACAACCTTGAAGCCCTGACCGCCGCCGAGCTTAGCGTCGCAGCCAACGGAAGAACCGCCGATGCCTTCGTCCTTATCGAGGATAGGCTTCATTTCTCTTGTTGCCCAGTCGATGAAGTAGAGGATTGGGGACTGATTGCCGCCGATCTTCTTGCCGTCATGAGCTGTTACAACGAGGCCGCCCTTAACGAATTCGAAGCCGCCGCGGAGATAAAGCTGACCTGCAGGAATGATGCATTCGAGCTCGCCTGTTGGGATGTTATAGTGGTAAAGACCGTTCTTACCCTGCTGAACATCCTTGAATTCTGCGCCTGCGAAAAGAACGTCTGTCTTGCCTGGGCAGAGAACAAAGTTGGAAACATTGAACATTTCTTCTGTTACAGCAGAAAGACCTGTCTTGATGTTGTAGAGGTAAAGTCTTGTGCGCTTCTTGTTAGTAACGCCGACGTTGTTCATCCAGAATGGGGATTCGTCGAATACTGTGTAGCCTTCTCTGTGAGCTACGGAGTTGTCATAAGAAGCTGTGAGAATGTAGTTTTCGCAGTCGATCTTAACGATCTTCTGAACTGGAGCGTCAACTGTGAAAGCATGAGCTGCTTCGCCGCCGTTAACGTCGATTTCATAGAACTTTGTCTTGCCCTTTTCCATATCGCCGCGCTTTGCTGCGAAAAGAACTGTGTGGCAATTCTTCCAGATAAAGCTCATAGCATCGTTGCCCACTGTGAGCTGCTTGTTTTCGCCTGTAGCTACGTTGTAAAGCCAGATGTTGCTGTTGTAGTTGTTCTTTTCTATGTTAGTATCCTTTACGAAGTATGCAACATAGTCACCCTTAGGTGATACAACAGGATTAGATACAAACTTGTAGCCAAGGAATGTGTCCACTGCAATTTTGTTCATTTTTCGTCCTCCATTGTTTATTTATATATTTTTTTATATATCATTTTTGTTCGGAACTGCGTGGAGTTTATGCCTTTCCGAAAGACAGGAGAAATGCTTTCGCACTTTATCCGCATCTATAGATATAATACACCAAAACGATAAAAAAATCTATGGTTTTTTATGCGTTTTTCTCGAAAAAATGCAGTTTTGTAAGCTTTTACAATTTATATGTACTTTTTTTGTGAAATATTCATAAAAATATAAGTAGGATATAATGTTATATAAGGAATATGGGGCTGTGATGGAGATTCTTCACTGCGTTCAGAATGACAGGTTTTATTCTTGCCTCCCTCTGAGGAGGGAGGTGGCAAAACCGAAGGTTTTGACGGAGGGAGAGAAAACTATTTTAATCCGCCCTCGATACCTTGATTGAATAGACGCCTACGGCTACACCCCTCCGCCCCGTTGGGGCACCTCCCCTTAACAAGGGGAGGCAAGACTTAGCTTGTGCTATTGGGGTGGAGATTCCACAGAAGTTATCCACAGGCTGCGGACATTTTTGTCACGGCGTGTGACATTTTTGTCCAGACAGGTGACATTTCTGTCATGGCACGTGACATTTTTGTCCGCAATCTGCGACATTTTTGTCATGGCACGTGACATTTTTGTCCGCAATCTGCGACATTTTTGTCACCCTAATATAAATATATAATATAAATAATAAATATAAAGAGAATATAACTGTCTGCGTGACGATTTTTTTAATAATTTTATTTTTTCATTCTGTAACGGAAGCGGGACAACAGAGGTAGAGATTTACAGTTATTTCCACGAAATGTTTTGTGTAACATTTCGCGAAGCCCTGGTAGAATGTAATCACAATAAAAACAAAGGAGATACATATTATGGATTATATTCTTTCCGATTCTTACAAGCACAGCTATTTTATGCTGCCTAAGTTCATTTTCAATTTCGACCTCACCCCTGTTTCTATCATGCTTTATGCTCTGCTTTACAGCCGAAGTTTTATTTCCCAGAGCAACGGCTGGACAGACGATAACGGCAATGTCTATGTGGTGCTGACTATAGAGGAGGCTGCAGCGGTTTTTCGCTGCAGTACACGCACCGTTATCCGCTCGCTTAACGAGCTGGAAAAATATGACCTTATCGCCCGCCGCCACACGGCTGACGGACCTGCAAATCATATTTTCGTCAAGCACCCATGGATAGCTGTCGAGGCTGTCGGCAATAAGGAAGAGCTTGAAATGCTTCTTGTGCAGGCAAATGAAAACCGCGCCGACGGACCGATAAGAAATATTGTCGGAAGCGTGGTCGATAATAAGGTGAAGATAAGTCAGTAGGGAAGTGTGGATTGTGCTGTAGGGGCGAGCATTGCTCGTCCGCATTATTTAATAGACGGGCTACGCCCTACACCCCTCCGCCCCGTTGGGGCACCTCCCCTTAACAAGGGGAGGCTGGTGGGGGGAGGGCACAGAGACCCTCCCCTACGGATTGACTACGAAAGAACGGTTGTAGGGAATGGCGCTTGCGACATACCGTATTAAATAGACGCCTACGGCTTTTCTCTCCCTCCGTCTTGCTACGCAAGCCACCTCCCTCGTCAGAGGGAGGCAAGAATAAGATTGTGCAAACCGCCGGAAAGATTCTTCACATTCGTTCAGAATGACAGGGTATTGCGGGAAGGCAAGGGTTTATGCCATTGGGGCGAAAGAAAAAGGCTCCCCGATGTGGAGAGCCTTTGAGAATTATGTACTTTGAAATTAGCCGAGGATATTCTTCTTGAGGATATCGATCTGCTTCTGCATTTCTTCTGGGTACTTGCCGATCTTATTGTAGAATGCTTCGATGGATTCGATTTCTGCCTTCCAGCTTTCCTTATCAACTGTGAGAAGGTTCTTGATGTCTTCTGTTGTAAGATCAAGACCTTCGAGGTTGATATCTTCTGGCTTTGGCATATAGCCGAGAGCAGATTCGTCTGCGCCAACCTTGCCTTCGCAACGGTCGAGAGCCCACATAAGAACACGCATATTTTCACCGAAACCAGGCCACATGAAGTTGCCTTCGTCGTCTGTTCTGAACCAGTTGACGTTGAAGAACTTTGGTGGGTTGGATGCCTTCTTACCAACTTCGAGCCAGTGAGCATAGTAGTCGCCCATGTGGTAGCCGCAGAATGGAAGCATAGCCATTGGGTCACGTCTTACAACGCCTACTGCGCCTGTTGTAGCTGCTGTTGTTTCAGAAGCCATAGCGGAGCCAACGAATACACCGTGTTCGAAATCTCTTGCTTCGTAAACGAGTGGGAGAGCCTTTGCTCTTCTGCCGCCGAAGAAGATAGCGGAGAGTGGAACGCCCTGTGGGTTGTTAGCTTCCGGGGAGATGCATGGGCAGTTCTGCTTTGGAGCTGTGAAGCGGGAGTTTGGATGTGCACCCTTTGTGCCCATTGTGCCGTCCCACTTGTTGCCCTTCCAGTCAACAGCGTTCATTGGAGGATTCTTGTCCATACCTTCCCACCAAACTGTGTTGTTTTCGAGGTTGTGAACAACGTTTGTGAAGATAGCGCCCTTCTTTGTGCTTTCGAGAGCGTTCTTGTTTGTCTTTGCAGATGTACCAGGAGCAACGCCGAAGAAGCCGTTTTCTGGGTTGATTGCCCAGAATCTGCCGTCTTCACCAACGTGGATCCAAGCGATATCATCGCCTACGCACCATACCTTGTAGCCCTGCTTAGCATAGACTTCAGGTGGGATGAGCATAGCGAGGTTTGTCTTACCGCAAGCAGATGGGAATGCTGCTGCGATATACTTTGTTTCGCCCTGTGGATTTTCGATACCGAGGATGAGCATATGCTCTGCGAGCCAGCCTTCCTTCTTACCCTGTGTGGAAGCGATTCTGAGAGCGAAGCACTTCTTTCCGAGGAGAGCATTGCCGCCGTAAGCGGAGTTGATGGACATAATTGTATTGTCATCAGGGAAATGGCAGATATATCTCTTTTCAGGGTCTACATCAGCCTTAGCGTGGATGCCCTTTACGAAATAATCGCTGTCGCCAAGCATATTGATAACATCTTCGCCGACGAATGCCATGATAGCCATGGAAACTACGACATAGATGCTGTCTGTGATTTCAAAGCCGATTCTGGAGAATTCGGAACCGACAGGACCCATAACGTATGGGATAACGTACATTGTGCGATCCTTCATGCAGCCGTCGTAGATCTTGTTGAGCATTGCGTATGCTTCGTCAGACTTCATCCAGTTGTTGATAGGACCAGTTGCTTCAAATGTGTCTGTGCAGATGAATGTTCTGTCTTCTACACGAGCAACGTCGTTAGGGTTGGATCTGTGGAGATAGCAGCCAGGGAGGAGCTCTTCGTTGAGCTTGATAAGTTCGCCTGTTGCCATAGCTTCTGCTCTGAGAGCTTCGAGCTGAGCTTCACTACCGTCGATAAATACGACTTCCTTAGGCTTAGTAAGTTCTTCAACCTGCTTTACCCATTCAAGTACATGCTTGTTTGTTACCTGCATTGTAGTAAACCATCCTTTATATTTATTCGTGGAAAATAAAATCCACCCCCTGGTACGAGAGTGGACCTAATTTTCGTATAAAATTGCCAAAACTTCCCCCTTGTTCAGGCCAGCGATCTTTTTCGCTTTGCCTTTCTTTACTTCTCTGAGCAAAGTAAAGTTCATACACAAGTACCCCGTTTGGCATTATTGTTTAATTATAATAACATATATAACGACATTTGTCAACGAAAAATCTCAAAAAAGACCGTTATTTTAAAAACAATAAATATTTTTATCGTCTGATTATTCGGATTTCAGATATTTTCGGACAGCCCATATCTGTGCATCGACTACCATGGATTTTTCAAGCATCGACAAGGGCAGCCACTCGAAATGGGTGTCATTTTCCTGGCTCTCCCCTGTTTTTTCAAGGAGATCGCCTGCGTAATAATACTGAACGGGGTGAAAATAGCCTTTATCGCCATTTTTCCAATACTTGTCTGCGCAGCAGAGGTATTCGTCAACCCTGACTTCGTAGCCTGTTTCCTCCCTCGCTTCGCGGATAATGCAGTCAATATGGCTTTCGCCCGCCATTATGCCGCCACCCGGAAGATAGTGCCCCTTGGGAGCTTTGGTTGTGGCAAGCCTGCCGTCGCGGATTACGATGAGATAGGCGCCGACGCGGTCTGTGTAGGTTATATCGAGAAGTTTTTCACCGAAAGTTTTGTCTGTGATGTAGGTCATGGAATGGATTCCTTTCAGGAATGAGTTGGGCAAAGCTCATGAATTGGCAAAGCCATGAATTGACTTCGTCATGAATTGCACAAGTGCATGAATTGTCCCTTCGGGACATTGTGGTATCTGCGATGCTATTTATTAGTCTGTTACCTCCCTCTCCGTCACGCTTCGCGCGCCACCTCTCCCTCTAATCCACCCCAGACGACAGGTCGCCCAGGGACCCCGGTGAGGGCGAGGCAAGAAAAGACTATAGCCTCCCCTGTGAATTCACCCCAACGAGCAGGCTCGCTGGGGACCCCATTATCGGGGAGGTGGCTGAGTGTAACGAAGTCGGAGGGGTTGTCACCTATCCAATGTGGCGAAGTCATACCGCACCTCTTCACTTTTACACGGCGAGAGCAAGCCCCCGCCCTACATTATCTGCGGGAGGGCGCAGAGACCCTCCCCTACACAGCTTGTATTTCGTGGATTGTTTTGTAGGGGCGGATGCCCACATCCGCCCGCTTAATAAATCTGTTGCGTAGCAACACCTTATATCCGCACAGCGGAATGTAACCACACGCAGTGTGTATGTAATCGCATGGCGTATGTCATCACCAAGAGTGTATGTAATCGGTGCCTGCGGCGGGATTTGTTAGGTAACGCCTGCGGCTACACCTCATCCGTCAGCTTCGCTGACACCTTCCCCTCAAGGGGAAGGCAAGGGATAGATTGTGCAAAAGGGGCGTATTATTCTGCAAAAAATCACCTGCCGGTATATTCCGACAGGTGACTTAAAAAATCTTGTAATTTAATTACTTAGCAAGAGCCATTGTATCGGAAGCGATAACGAGTTCTTCGTTTGTTGGGATTACGAGAACCTTAACCTTGCCGCCTTCAGCTGTGATATCAACTGTGCCGCGAACGTTGTTCTTAGCGTCGTCGATAGCGATGCCGAGGCATTCGAGACCTTCGCAGATCATCTTACGTGTTGTAGCTGCGTTTTCACCAACACCAGCTGTGAATACGATAGCGTCTACGCCGCCCATTGCTGCAACGTAGGAACCAATGTACTTCTTAACCTGGTATGCGAACATCTTGAGAGCGAGGTCAGCTCTGTGGTTGCCTTCTGCAGCTGCTGCTTCGAGATCACGGAAGTCAGAGGAGATACCGGAAACACCGAGAACACCGGACTTCTTGTTGAGCATTGTAACAACTTCAGAAGCTGTCATGTTTTCGTTTTCAGCGATGAAGCCAACGATAGCTGGGTCGATAGCGCCGGAGCGTGTGCCCATGAGAGGACCTTCGAGTGGTGTGAGACCCATTGTTGTATCAACGCACTTGCCGCCCTTAACAGCTGCCATGGAGGAACCGTTACCGAGGTGGCATGTAACAACCTTAAGATCTGTTGCTGCTGCGTCTACGCCGAGGAATTCAGCTACCTTAGCAGAAACATATCTGTGGGATGTACCGTGGAAGCCGTAGCGACGTACAGAGTACTTTTCATAGTATTCATATGGGATACCGTACATGAATGCTTCTTCTGGCATTGTAGCGTGGAATGCTGTATCGAATACTGCAACCTGTGGAACGCCTGGCATTGCCTTCTGGCAAGCTTCGATACCCATGAGGTTAGCTGGGTTGTGGAGAGGGCCGAGTGGGATGCACTTCTTGATAGCTGCGATAACTGGTTCTGTTACGAGAACGGATTCAGAGAATTCAGCACCGCCGTGGAGAACACGGTGACCTACTGCATCGATTTCGGAAAGGCTCTTTACAACGCCGTGTTCAGCGTCTGTGAGGAGACCGATAACGAGTTCGATAGCTTCGGAGTGTGTAGCCATTGCATGGTCGCCCTTGATCTTGTCGCCCTTACCCTGGTGTGTGTACTTACCATCGATACCGATTCTTTCGCAAAGGCCCTTTGCGATAACTTCTTCTGTCTTCATATCGAAGAGCTGATACTTGAGGGAAGAAGAACCTGCGTTGATAACTAAGATGTTCATTGGATTTTTCTCCTTAAATTATATTGTCAAAATATTATTTTTTGATATAATATATATACCAAGTTATATTTTACACTATAACTCGGATTTTTTCAAGAGGTTTTTCAAAACTTTAGCAAAACGGAGGAAGTTTTTGTGAATATATGCGGAATAATCTGCGAATACAATCCGTTTCACAACGGTCATAAATATCAGATAGAGCGTACACGGGAGAGTCTGGGCGAGGACACCCTTATCGTCTGCCTGATGTCGGGCAACTATGTCCAAAGGGGCGATGCGGCGCTTTACCATAAGAATATACGGGCGAAGGCGGCTGTGCTTGAGGGGGCGGATATTGTTTTTGAATTGCCGTTGCCTTATGCTTTATCCTCGGCTGAGGGCTTTGCACGTGGGGCTGTGGATATTTTAAGCAAGCTCGGCTGCACTCATCTTTCCTTCGGCGCAGAGGACGATAATGTGGACAGTTTGCGAGAGATTGCTTCCCTTTTACTGGAAAAATCCACCATTGATGCCACCCTTGCAAATCTCACCAGCGGCATCTCATACGCTGTTGCCCGTGAGCGGGCTGTCTATGCTCAGATCAAGGAGAAGGCGGCGCTACTCAAGTCGCCTAACAACATTCTTGCCATCGAGTACATCAAGGCGATTATTTCTCTTAAAAGCGATATGATTCCCGTGGCTGTAAAGCGTCTCGGCGCAGGGCATGATACTGCCGATGTTGTGGAAAATACAGCTTCGGCGACTTATATAAGAAGTTTCATTCGTGAGGGTGGAAATGCCGACGCTCTCATGCCAGCAAAGGCTTGCGAGATCTTTAAGGAAGCCCCTGTCTACAGGATAAATGACGATATTATTATGTCCCATTTAATACGCCTTAATGCCGACGACATCCGTCAGTTTGCCGATGTTTCGGAAGGTCTGGAATACCGCATTTTCGATGCAATTCAAAGCTCCTTCACCTTTGATGAGGTGTGCGAAAAGGCTAAATCCAAGCGTTATGCCCACGCGCGAATCAGACGCATACTGATGAATGCATTTTTAGGTATCAAAAAGGCTGATGTGCCTGATGCTTACCCTTATGTAAAGTTATTAGCCTTTACCGACAGAGGGCGCGGCTTACTGGCTGAAAACAGGGACAACGAGAAAATAAAGCTCATCACAAAGCCTGCCCATATCCGTGATATGGATGATGAGGCAAACCGCCTGCTCGATATGGAAATCAGGGCATCAAGGCTTTATTATATGTTCGGCGGCGGCACATATATCAATGAGTTCAAGTCACCGGAATATGCGAACGAATAGAGAGCCATGATTTGTACCGATTTTCAGCCATTTCTAACCCTTTCGTCTAAAAATCGAATAGACTTGTGACCTCTTTTGCCCGTTGTTCGAGCGTGTCCCGGTGGTATCTGTGGTAGTTATTGTGGTCATAAAACGAGCCTCGTTGGAACGCGCCAACGAGGCTCAAACTCTATCTGCGTGTTGATAGTAACTCTGGTTGCAGGGTTCGTCAACTGTTTTCTTCGTGGGGCAACACAGGCCGTGCGATGCCATAATCAAAGATAACAAAAGCAAAACCCTTTGCACTTCTGTTCAAAATCCGATCCGCAGCAAAATTATTGCACGAAAGTACGATGCACCGTATTGATCAAGCTGATATAATATTAAGTAGTATACTGGGATTTTTGTAATTATTGTGGTATAATATTTATGAATATTTATGAATCTATATCTAAATGATTACTTCTTTATTCACTCCGTCGGAAAGGGGATGGCTTTATTGAAAAAAGATAACCGTTGGGTCAAGTATGTTATCGGCGTATCTGCACTGCTCATGGTGGCGTATTTTATTGATGATTTTGACAGTATGACCACTAACAACGTGATCAAGGCATTGCTGTGGACAATCCGAAATGTAATTCATATTTCGTTGCTTATCGGATGGGGCGCATCTTTGCAGCAA
>SVKW01000182.1 GCA_015068285.1 Oscillospiraceae bacterium
CTCTGCTTTTGGAATCCCAGCTTATCAAGCAGCATAAGCCGAAGTACAACATTCTGCTCAAGGATGACAAGGGCTATCCTTTCGTCCGTCTCGGCAACGAGCCTTACGCACGATTTGAGGTTGTAAACCGCAAGCTCCGTGACAAAGCCAGATATTTCGGTCCATTCAGCAGCCGCGGTCAGGCTTATAAGGCTCTCGATTTAGTCCACACCATCTTCCAGATGCCGACCTGCACAAGGGTATTCCCCCGCGACTTCGGCAAGGCTCGTCCCTGCCTCAACTACCACATGGAAAAGTGTATGGGTGTCTGCAAGGGGGATATTTCAGCCGAACAATATGCCGAATTTTTAGACAAGGCTGGTCGAATTTTAGACGGCAAATACGAGGGCTTAGCCGAGGAATTTGAAGAAAAAATGCTCAAAGCATCGGAAGACCTCGAGTTTGAAAAGGCGGCTTCATACCGCGATAAAATCATCACCCTTAAAAAGATGAGCCAGGGTCAGGGCGTATTTTCCAAAAGTCTTGTGGACACCGACATCGTGGCTTATGCCACCCTCAATATGCGCGCCTGCGTTGTCAAAATGAGCTATATTGCAGGCACGCTCCTTGACAAAGAGGCTGTTTTCTTCGACGGCTGTGATGAAAATGATGCAAATGAAGTTATGGAAAGCTTCATCAAGCAGTATTACGAGGCTCAGGGCTTTGCTCCGAAAAATATAATCCTTTCCCATGAGCTTGACCTTGACGCTCTCAGCGAGTATGTTTCCCATGTGGCAAACCGCAAGGTCAATATGGCTGTGCCGCAGAAGGGCGAAAAGCGTTTTCAGGTCACTCTCGCCCTCGACAATGCCCGCAAGGAGCTTGAGCTCCGTGAAAAATTAGGCGAAAAGCACCTGAAATCTATGGAAATGCTGACCGAAATGCTTGGTTTTGAGCCGAAACGCATTGAAAGCTACGATATTTCCCACTATGCAGGGGATATGACTGTCTGCGGTATGGTGGTTTTTGAAAACGGCAAGCCGCTGAAAAAGGCTTATAAGCGGTTTAAAATCGAGAAAGCAAGAGGAGGCGACGACTATGCTTCATTGCAGGAAGCTGTAGGCAGACGCCTTGACAGAGCCTTAAACGGTGACGAAAGCTTCCTCCCTCTGCCCGATTTATTCCTCATTGACGGTGGTCTCGGTCAGGTCCACGCCATCGAAAAGGTCTTTAAGGAAAAGCGCATCGACATTCCGTTACTCGGTATGGTAAAGGACGACAAGCACCGCACAAGGGAGCTTATTGACGCTGACGGCAATCTTTTCGGCATCGACACCAAGCCCCCTGTTTTCGCCTTTATCACCCGAATTCAGGACGAAGTCCACCGCTTCTCTATCGAATATAACAAGACTTTACGCAGTAAAAAGCTGACAAAATCCACTCTTGACAACATCGACGGCATCGGCGATGAGCGCAAGGCGAAGCTGCTCCGTCATTTCAAGACGATTACCGCCATCAAAAACGCGAGCATAAGCGAACTAAGTGAAATTATCCCCGAAAAAATCGCCTATAATGTGTATGCGTATTTTCATAAGGAAGATTGATTCAACGGGTGGGCATGGAAACCCGCCCCTACATCCTACTGTCATTCTGAACGAATGTGAAGAATCTTTCCACCCCAACCGCACAAGCTCTGTAGGGGGCGTTGCCATCAACGCCCCGCGGGCTGATGTGGGCATCAGCCCCTGCAACTAAACCCAAAAAGCCACCAAATGGTGGCTTTTTTACATCATATCAAGAATATTTCCCCTCGCTAAATACCTCACCGGCACATCTGCCATGGTAAATGCCCCTGTTTTGCCCTCGCTATTCAGCCGATAAGCCGCTCTGGCGCAGGCGACTAAAATACTTGCCGTAAAATCGGGGTTTGACTTTAATTTCAGCCGTAATTCCATAGCGCTTTCGCCGTTATCGCATACCACTCTTCCGCCGTGTGGAAATCCGCTGTGATTTTTCCTTAATTCATCAACAGAAACAAACTGCACCGCCGTATCATAGCCTGCAAAATATTTGGGCATAGTCTTGATTTTATGCTCAATTTCAGACTTGTCAGCATTGTTTTCAGCCACGACAAAGCACTCACGCCTGTGCATTTTATAGGGATTTTCACCCTCATAGTTGTAATCAGGGATAGTGTACTGCCTCGCATCAATAACTCCGTCAATTTTCCGAATGGCATCGGAATGTCCCTGACTTACCCCCTTGCCCCAGTATGTTCTGGTCTTGCCGTCAGGAAGAATTGCGCTCCCGTAAATCCGCATAAGCGAAAACAGCCCCGGGTCCCATCCGCAGGAAACAAGGGCGGTTTTGCCCCCTGTTTTGGCATATTTATTCACATTTTCATAGTGTTTCGCTATGTCAGCGTGGGTGTCAAAGCTGTCGACCACATTGAAATGCTCGGCTAAAAATGGAGTCATAACGGGCAAATCCTCTGCGCTTCCACCGCACAGGATAAGCGCGTCAATGTCATTTTTATACTTCAGAATCTCATCATAATGCAGAGTATCAGAGAGTTTTCTCCGTGAAAACACCCCGAAAAGCTCCATATCTGGCATATTTTTCACTATTTTCACAGCGCTCCTGCCAAGATTCCCCAGACCAACCACCGCAATTTTCATATAATCACCTCGGTTATGTGTATGAGGATACACAGATAAATATACCATTTACACCTTATATTATATATGATATAATTATCTTAACATAACACAAGGAGGTAT
>SVKW01000036.1 GCA_015068285.1 Oscillospiraceae bacterium
GAGGGAGCAGGAGCGGAGAGATGGCACCTGTTCATATACGACGCGGACGCCGTTTTTAAGTGTGATATTGTTGACCATAAAATTATGTTCCTTTCGTATATTGAAATGCGGAATATCCGCAGATGTGTCTTATTATATTGTACTTATTTTTGACAGAAATGTCAAATATTATTATTGAGGGAAGTGGATAGAATGACAATCCCTCCGTCACTGCACAGGGGAGGCGTTTCGCCTCCTGCGGGCGGGCGCGGAGACCCGCCCCTACGGGATTGCGCGTATATCAAAAAAGACTCCACGGGGTGTGGAGTCTTTAATTCTTATCTTACTTTCTCTTGCCGCCCTTGTGAGGTCTTGATGGCTTCTTATTAGCAGCCTGACCCTGAGGAGCGATGACGATCTTTCTTCTTGGTTCCTGACCTGTGGAGAAAGTTGTAACATTCTTGTTATCCTGGAGCGCGGAATGGATGATTCTTCTCTCCTGTGGATTCATTGGCTCGAGAGCGATGCTCTTGCCTGTCTTTGTTACTGTATTTGCTGTCTTGTTAGCGAGAGCTACAAGAGCCTGAGTACGCTTTTCACGGTAGTTTTCTGTGTCAAGGCTTACTCTCCAGCGGCTGTCTTCAGCCTTGTTTGTAACGATTGTTGCAAGATACTGGAGCGCATCAAGTGTTTCGCCGCGTCTGCCGATTACAAAGCCCATATTGTCGCCCTCAAGCTCGATATGTACTGTGTTTTCTTCTGCGTCGACAGAACCCTTGATTTCAGCTTCAACGCCCATAATCTCAAGAATGCCCTTGAGGAAGTCCTGAGCAACAGCTTCGGAATGAGCTGCTTCTTCTGGTGTTGCAATCTTCTTTGGCTTTTCAGCCTTTGGAGCTTCAGCAGGCTTTTCTTCAGCCTTTGGAGCTTCGACCTTTGGAGCTTCAATCTTTTCAGCCTTTGGAGCCTTTGCTGGCTTTTCCTTTGGCTTTCTTTCAGGCTTTGGAGCTTCAAACTTCTTTTCAGCCTTTGGAGCTTCGACCTTTTCAATTGCAGGCTTTACAGCTGCAAGAACAGATGGGTCCGGCTGGCCATCGTCATAAGTGAGCTTGATAACAGCGTCACGTCTGCCGAAACCGAGGAAGCCCTTGCTTTCTCTTTCGATAACTTCTATCTGAACATCATCACGGTCAAGATTGAGCATCAGAAGACCGGTCTGAACAGCTTCTTCAAGGCTTTTTCCTTTAAATTCCTTTGAAATAAGCATTATTTATCCCCCTTAGTGGTATATTCGCCCTTGATGGTGAAATCCCCCATTATCTGCTTCGGCTTCATGAAGATACCGAGAAGCACTTCCTGGAGAGCCGAGAAAACATTGTTAGCGATCCAATAAACGCCGAGACCTGCAGGCAGGATGAAGCCGAAATAAACGGACATAAGAGGCATCATGTACTTCATTGTGGATGTGCTGGAGTTCTGAGCCATTTCTGTGCCCTGCATCTTCATTGTGATGTTGCTGAGAAGATATGCTGTAACGCCGGAAAGGATCGGAATGAGCCACATAAGGCCGAACTGCTTGAAGCTTGGTGTTGTTGCAAGGTTCAGGCCGAAGAAGTTGAAGTCAACGTTCATAAGCTTTTCGGAAACGTGTGCAACTGCATCAAAGTTCTGGCTGATGAGGCCTGCGATCTGGATTTCCATTGTGTAGGCATTTTCACTTACAACGCCGAGAATCTCACCGAGTGTTGTTATTTCAGCAGCTGACAGACCCATAAAATATGTGAGAGGCTTGGAAATGACATAGTAAAGACCGATCATGATAGGGAATGTGATGAGAGTCGGAAGACAGGAGCCGAATGGGCTTACGCCTTCTTCCTGATAGAGCTTCTGCATCTCCATGGAGAGCTTCTGCTGGTCTTTGCCATATTTTCTCTGAAGCTCGTTGAGTTTTGGCTGGATGCGCTGCATATCGAGCATGCTTTTCTTTGTCTTGATGGAGAATGGCAGCATTACGAGCTTTGCAAGAAGGGAGAATGCGATGATGGAAAGACCATAATTGCCGATAATCTCATAGATAAGGCGCATGATATAGCCAAATGGGACAGCTATAATGTCGAGCATTGGTTTTCTCCTTATTTACTTTTGGTTCGTTTGGGCGGGACAGGGTCGTAGCCGCCCTTTGTGAATGGATTGCATCGCAATATGCGTCTGAGCGCCAAAAAAGAGCCATACAGCGCACCATGTGTCTGCACAGCCTCATAGGCATATTGTGAGCAGGTTGGGATGAAAGGGCAGGTTGGCGCCTTTTTCAGCCCCGACAGATATTTTCTGTAAAAGCCGATGCACCATAAAATAATGTGCTTCATTATTCTTCGTTGCCCTCAAGGATGCCCAGCTTTTTAAAGCAATAGAGCAGGTCCTTTTCGATGTGTCTGAATTGCGCCGAGCTTGCGCGTGTTCTGGCCACGATAACGATATCGAGCCCTTTTTGCACACTGTCTTCGTGAAGGCGGTATGCTTCTCTGATTTTACGGCGGACAGAATTGCGGACAACAGCCTTGCCGACCTTGGTCGAAACTGTGAGCCCCAAGCGATTATCCCCCGATTTTTCACGATTCCTGCTGTAATATACTACTAAATTCGGGGCAACCTGTGATTTGCCGCGGTTATAGAGCTGGCGGAATCTGTAGTTCAAACAAAGTGACTGAGTGTTTTTCATTGTTCACCTGACTACTTTTCGAAGATAGCTAAAAGACGCATTAGAAACAATGCGCCTTTATTTTACAATTTTAAAATTAGTGAGTAAGGCGAGCTCTTCCCTTTGCACGGCGGCTTGCGAGAACCTTTCTACCATTTCTAGTCTTCATTCTCTTTCTGAAACCGTGTTCCTTGCTTCTCTGACGCTTCTTTGGCTGATAAGTACGAATCATGCTTGACACCTCCTATATTCATCGGCTATCGCCGGAGTAATTTTTAACTTTTACGCAATCACAGTTACGCAAATTAGATTATACATCAGGGAGGCCATTTTGTCAACAAATTTTTTCGGAAAATTTCCAGTTTTTTTATAAAATGACATGGCCTCACCGCAACGTTTTGTAATGCTTTTGCAAAATTATTACGGGAAGTTATAAACAGCCTGTGGAATGTTTTGCCCTGCGGCAAAGTGATATAGGCTTTGCCTGCCACCTCCCTCTATGAGAAGGAGGCTTAAAAGAAGTCTTGGCTCCCCTGTGTAAGGGGAGCTGGCACGCGTCAGCGTGACTGAGGGGTTGTAAAATAATATTCCGGACGAGCAATGCTCGCCACTACATTGGATTATGCCATTGGGGTGGAAAGATCCTTCACTGCGTTCAGGATGACAAAAACATTCCTTGGCTCCCTCTGACGAGGGAGCTGTCGAGCGTATGCGAGACTGAGGGAGAGAATTTTATTTAATCGGTTGCGGAGCAACACCATACTTCTTCACTATTAACTTTTACTTATTACTTCCTCTGCGGGCGGTGCGTCGAGGGCGCCGCACCCTACAGAATTATTCACGAAAAACTATTCCGTAGGGGAGCCGCTTGCCGCTCCCGTTTATTTAATGCATCGCAGATACATCACTTTTTACTTTAACTTATAACTTTTTCTTACGGACCGTCGGGGACGCCGGTCCCTACATTGGATTGTGCCATTGGGGTGGAAAGATCCTTCACTGCGTTCAGGATGACATTGTAGGGGCGGGTCTCTGCGCCCGCCCGCGGGAGGCGAAACGCCTCCCCTACATTGGATTTTTTTACCAATCCATCACAGGGGCGTAATTTTTCTTTTCCTCTGGGAAAGAAGCTATATAATCCTCATATTTTTTCAGCATTTTTTCCTTGTCCTGCGGAATATTGCCGCGGACACGGAACTCCAGCAGATCGTGCATATTATCAATGTAAGTCGGCACCTCGATGAGCTGAAGCAGACGGTGTCCTTCGACGACATTTTCGTATTCACTTGCCTGAGTGAACTTGCCTGCATCGAGAAGATTTTTCATACTGTCCTTGCCGTGAATAAAAATCGAGAAATTGCAGATTTTTGTAGGGCGTGTTTCGTTGATGAACTTTGCCAGAGCTTCGGCATTTTCAATACCTCTGCTCTTGCCTGCGATGCCTGTCATAATGTGGGCGGCATAGTCGATGCCAGCCTTGTGAAGGCGTTCAATCTGGATTTTTGCCTCATCCATTGTGTGATGGTCCTTGTTCATCAGCATAAGAACATCGTCAAGCCCTGTTTCGATGCCGAGATAGAGCAGACGGACACCTGAATCGTACATTTCCCTGAGCTGTTCATCGGTTTTCTTTGAAATATCGGTGACAGTTGCGTCCATGTGGATGCGCTTGCAGTTTGGGAAGCTCTTCTTTACAAGGCGGAGAATGTACTTCATATTCTCATAATCAATGCCGAATGCGTTGCCGTCGCCGAGGAAAACTGTCTCAGGGTTGCCGTTAGCCTTGACAACGCGGTTGATTTCCTCCTCAATCTGGGCAAGAGGCAGCTCACGGTATCTGAGATGCTTGAAAAGACCGCAGAAAAGACAGGCGTTGTACGAGCAGCCGACAGCCACAGGCAGCATATATGCGCTTCGCTCCATAGGTGAGCGGCAGATTCTTCCTTCGTATTCCATAAAATAATCCTCCCCATCTGACAGGTCAGATGGGGTCCCCTTGATTAAATACTCGCTGGGCGAAATGAATTCGCCCGCTCGGGACGCCGACACTCGTCGGCGGTCGGGCACTCGGCCCTCCTCATCTGACAGGCCGTAGCCCATAATATTCTATTATAATTATAGCACCAGCAGAGGGCTGTGTAAAATAGATTTTTTGAATAAATGAGGGGGATTGTTTGCCTTGCGGCAAAGCGATATAGGCTTCGCCTGCGATATGCCTGCGGCGCGATATGTTCCTGTGGAACGATAGGGTGTGACTTCGTCACGGATTGAATAATTTTCGCTCCCTCCGTCGGCTTCGCCGCCACCTCCCTCCTCAGAGGGAGGCTCAAAAGAAGTCTCGGCTCCCCTGTGTAAGGGGAGCTGGCACGCGTCAGCGTGACTGAGGGGTTGTAAAATAATATTCCGGACGAGCAATGCTCGCCCCTACATTGGATTGTGCAAATCGCAGGAGATCCTTCACTGCGTTCAGGATGACAAAAACATTCCTTGGCTCCCTCTGACGAGGGAGCTGTCGAGCGTATGCGAGACTGAGGGAGAGAATTTTATTTAATCGGTTGCGGAGCAACACCATACTTCTTCACTATTAACTTTTACTTATTACTTCCTCTGTGGGCGGTGCGTCGAGGGCGCCGCACCCTACAGAATAAAAAAGGAACGCTTATGCGTTCCTATTTTTTATCCACAGATATGATATTGTAATTTTCGTCTGATGTGATGGTGTGTTTATTCTCGATGCCGAGAATTTTATGGGGCAGGGTGCTTGCAGAATAAATCACTTTCTCCACAGGAATGCCCCATTTTAACGCCGTTTTCACATGGTCAAAAAGGCTCATGCAGGAGCCTGCGATAGTGCCGTTTTCCAGGGTTGCCTTGCCGTTTTTAACATAAACAGGCTGGCCCGAAAGCTCATAAACTCCGTCATTCAGCCCTGTCGCCGCCATCGAATCGGAAATCATCACCATTTCACCAGAGAAGCCTTTGAAAAGCATTTTGACTAAAGTTTCATCAAGATGTACCCCGTCACAGATGATTTCCTTGGTGACAGAAGAAGCAAGAGCCGCGCCCACGAGATTCGGCTCTCTGTGGTGCAGCGGATTCATTGCGTTGAAAAGGTGAGTCACATGGCTTGCGCCCATATTGAAGGCTGAAAGGGCTGTTTTCGCATCTGCCGCTGTGTGACCGACCGAAACTATAAATTTATTCTGTGCAAAATTGCACAGCTCATCAAAACCGCTCAGCTCGGGAGCGGCTGTTACTATCTTTATAGTCCCGCGGGAAATTTCCCACAGCCTGTGGATAAGAGGAAGGTCGATTTCCTGCAATAAATCGCCATTTATCGCGCCCTTTTTGGATGGGGCGAGGAAAGGTCCTTCAAGATTTATGCCGGCAAATGGGCAGTTTTCATCCCCGATGAATGGCAGAAGAGCTGCTATCTGCCTTTCGTAATCGGCTTCACGCAGGGCGGTGAGGGTTGGCAGGACGGTCATTATGCCGTTTTTTGCGTAAAAATCCGCCATTACCGCCATTTGCTCTGCCGTTGCGGTGGCAAAATCATATCCCATACAGCCGTGGGTGTGGATGTCGCAAAGTGATGGTATTTTAAGCATTTTTAAGATTTCTCAGCACATTTTCAGCCGCGCCCATAAGACCTGCCTTGTTGCCGAGGGCGGCTGGGAGGATCGCAACATTTTCGTAGCCAGGCATTACAGACTTTTTCAGCTTGCGGCTGATTTCCTCTGTGAGATACTTCTCCTTCATAACGCCGCCGCCCAGAATGATTGCAGGAGGGTCAAAAATATGGCAGACAGAGGTGAGACCGAGGACGATTTCGTCAACCCACTCGTCAATTTCCATCTTGATGTGCTGATTTTCAAAGTTTGCGAAGATGTCAAAACCGTCGTGGATGCGGTAATCAATGGCGCGGCACTTGTTGAGAAGGGCGGTGACGCTTGCGTATTCTGTATAACAGCCCTTGCGTCCGCAGACACAGTGCTTGCCGCCGAGATGTGTCACGATATGGCCGATTTCCCCTGCGTAGCCGCTTTTGCCGCCGTAAATCTCGTTGTTTATAACGATAGCGCCGCCGATACTTGTGCCGTAAGTCAGGCAGATGTAATCTTTGAAGCCCTTGCCTGCGCCGAATGCGCCTTCGCCGAGAGCGGCCGCATTGACGTCATTCATAATGAAAACAGGGTGGCGTGTTTCGCTTTCAAGGATAGCCTTGAGGCGTGTGCCTGTGTAGCCCGGAATAGCGTCCGAGCAGAAGATGATTTCGCCCTTTTCGGTGTCGACAAGACCTGCTGTCGAAATGCCGATGGCATCGAAATCACCATCGTTTTTGCGGATTTCCTGACGGAGAATTTCCATAACGCCGTCTACACCGACGCGAGGATAGACGTGCTCGTAACAGTCGAGCAAGCCGAGGTTTTCGTCGTACATAGCGGACTTGATTAAAGTGCCGCCGATATCAAAAGTAAGAATTTGCATAGTTGTCGCTCCTTTCGTCGCTCTCCCCACAAAGCAGGCTTTGCGGGGGCCCCATTTTTGTGGGGTGGACAAGTTATTTATAGATAATGCGGATTTCCCCCGAATGAATCGGTGGAAATCGTGAAATATTGTGCTTCATCCGGGAAGTTAATGTATCTGCGATGCTATTGGATAGGGCAAGGTGAGATTTTTATGTGCCTGCGGCACGTGATATACGCTTCGCGTGCGATATATAAATGCGATATAATGCTTCGCATTGCGAGATATTCCTGCGGAATGTAAAGGTGTCTCCGACGGATTTAATAGGGGATTGCGGAAAAACCGCGTCCCGAAGGAACATATCGCATACCTTGGTATATATCGCGCCAAAGGTATATCGCGTTTGATTTTCAAACATATCGCGTTACGCCTGAGTAACATTATAACTGTTTCGCAACATCCACGATGCCTTTCACAATTTCGCCGTTGGCTTGTGGGTATTCGCCTTGCCGGGCGGGGGCAAGCGGGGTGAAAAGAATGGTTTCGTGGCTGGCTGAGGTGTCAAACGACGGCTCAAATGCCGAGGTGTGCGCCCAGTCTGTGCCGGTTTTTTCAAAGATTTCCCTGAGATTATGTGCGCGGACAGAGCCGCAGGGGAGAATCCCGATTGTTCGTAAATCTATGAGCTTTTTAATGTTTTCAGCTCCCAGGAGGGCGGTTTTCATCTTGCCTGCCGTGAGAATACGGCTTACGCCAAGTCGGTGGAGCTTGTCTGCGCCCGTTATCAGGTCGTCCTTGCAGACGTCGAATGCCTTGTGGAAAACACTCTGGCAGCGGCCGTTTATCATATTCATAAAACGAGCGGTTTTGCCCTCGTCGATATACCCCTCTGGGGTGAGAAAGCCGAAAACAAGGGCGTCAGCGCCCCGTTTTATCATCTCGTCGCCGTCACGGAGCATAAGCTCAAACTCGGTTTCATCATAGCAGAAGCCGCCCTCACGGGGGCGAATCATAACGGCAGTTTCAATGCCTGTCTTTTCCTTGAGGATGGTGAGGGCATTTACGGACGGAGTGAGACCGCCGAAGTATATCGAGGCGCACAGCTCAACACGGTCTGCCCCGTTTTTATAAGCGGTTATCGCATCGGAAAGCGAACCGCAGCAAAGTTCGATTTTCATGGTTTGCTCCTTGAGGAGAGTTATTTATGTGCCTGCGGCACGCGATATATTTTGAAAAATGCGATATATAAATGCGATATATGCTGCGCATGCGAGATATTTGCCTGACGGCAAATGAAATGTGTACTTCGCACGGATTAAATAGGTTCAATTCTCTTTTTGACCGTAGTAATGGAAGCAATAAGCTTACGACGAATGGAACCGCATTTATTGTTGAGCTTTGTATATTCATCAAGGGTGAAAGAGCCTGTTTTATAAAGAATCTCAAACCAATATTCAGTTTCGTAACATTCTTTAAGGGCGATCTCCATTTTGTGGATAAAATCCGCATCACTTTGGGCATATCTGGCTTCGTGAGCATTTGCTCCGATTGACGAACATGAACGCTGAAGCTGGTATATGTAGGCATTTCTGCCTTTAATTCTGTCACAAATTTCGGTCGTTTCAATTGTGAGTTCAATTGCAAGTTCTTTGATGGTCTTTTTTATCACAGGATAATCTCTGCCTTTCTGAAACTCGTCCCGAAGGGACATATCGCATACTATGGTATATATCGCACCAACGGTATATCGCAGATGTTTCACATCTATATCGCCGACATAAACTTGTTTATGTCAACTATTTTATCACAAAACAATTCGATTGACAATATACCTTATATATTATATAATGATATAAGATAATTACAATGGCAAAGTAGGATTTTTTCTATGTTTGAGATATACAAAGACAAAATCACCGCCGACTTTGAGGAGTATATTTCCCTTATTCCGCGGCGAAAAACTGAATATATAAATGCAGCTCAGAGCGTGAAGGGCGACCTTTCATTGCTCTTTATGAAGGCTGTCACCCAGCTTGTCATAACCGATGCCGTTTCTGTGCCTGCTTCAGACCTTCTGCGTCATGTTAGCGCGATTTACAAGGCGATTACGACGATTGATTACTGCAAGAATATCCCACACGATATTTTCTTCGATTTCGTACTGCCTTACAGAGTAAATGACGAGGATTTTGCCCCTTGCGCAGACATTTTCTACGATGAATTATACCCTATGGTGGCTGACAAATCGCTGAGAGTGGCGGCTAAAGAGGTCAATTACTGGTGCCTTTCCAAGGCCACTTATCAGAGCTCGGACGACCGCACAAAGAATGCCCTTGCGACTGTCAATGTGGGTCATGGACGATGCGGCGAGGAGAGCGTGCTGTGCGTTTCTGCCCTACGCGCTGTCGGCATTCCTGCAAGACAGGTTTACTCCCCTTACTGGCTCCATTGCGACGATAATCACGCGTGGGTCGAGGTTTTCACAGGGGATAGCTGGGAGTTTATGGGCGCTTGCGAGCCTGAAAGCGAGCTGAATGTGGGCTGGTTTAACCATGCGGCAAGCAAGGCGGGGCTTATTCGCTACCGCACCTTCGGCAAGAGCGGAAGCGGTATGACGAGCGACGAAAACCGTATTTTTACTACCAGCGAAAGCACCGATATGTATGCGCCGACCAAGCGTGTGCGCGTTAAAATTGATGGATTCCCTCGCACAAAAGTGGGGGTTTACACTATAAATTACGGACAAATGAGCCTTTTGCGTGAGAAAATCACTGATATGCGCGGCGAAGCTGTCTTTGAGACAGGGCTTGCCGACCTTATCTATTTCGTCTATACAGACGAGGGCATGGATGCCCGTGTTGTAAAGGCTGACGAGACTGAAGTTGAGCTTATGCCGAATGAGGGTCTGCGCTATCTTGAGTTTGATTTAGAAGTGCCGCAGGGCATTATTCTTGAAAGCTTTGAGGCTTCGGAGGAGCACAAGCGTACAGTTGCCCTGCTCGATGACAAACGCAGGGTGGCTCACAAGGCGAAGATGGACGAGAGCGAATATCTCCGCAAGGCTGGCCACAACGCCCCTGAAATCGAGAAGTTTCTCCATTATGGCAAGCTCTCTCACGAGCAGATCGAAATGGTGCTCGATACCTTGTCCGATAAGGATTTTTCCGATGTGACTTTCAGGACCTTGCTCGACATTGCTTATGCTTTTGAATATAAACCGAACATTCCCGATAAGATTTTCCGTGAAAATCTGCTGAAAATGAGGGTTAAGAATGAGCCATTAAGTCCGCACAGACAGCTTGTGCGCGCTTTCTGGCCTGATGAAATGCGCCCGAAAACTCCGGGCGATGTGTGCGCATATTTGCTTGGCACTACCAAAAAGCTGGACAGCCTTTCCTACCCGGGCGTGACAGGCAGCCTGACCGCTGTGCTTGAAACGGGCATTACGGTGAGCGAAAATATTCCTGTCCACATCGTGCAGATGCTAAGAGCATTGGGCTTTGCGGCGAGATTAAATCCGCAGGACGATGCCATCGAATATTTTGACGGCTTCGGCTTTGTGCCGATTTTTAGTGACGATGAGAAGCGCGCCCGTATTTTAGTCAAGAATAAAAGCGGAAAACGGGCTGTTTACGGCGAGGATGTGACGATTTCACGCATTGACGAGGAGGGCAGACTCCATACTGTCAAGCTTAATGACAGCTTTGACGAGGGCAGCGTGTGGCTGGTGCGCGAGGGCGTTTATGCCTGCGTGCAGAGCAAGCGCCAGATTGACGGTGCGGTCAGCGGCGTTGTCACATTTATAAATGCTCAAAGGGGCGAAGGCGAGACCCTTGTGCTGACTAAGCTTCGGGACAAAACCGAGGAAAAGCTGAAAAATGTGGCTGTTGATAAGATTTTTGACGGCAAAAACAAGGCGATTTTAGCCTATATTGAGCCTGGCACAGAGCCGACCGAGCATTTTCTCAATGAAATCATGGAAAATGCCGAAAGTCTCGCTGGCATTGAGGTCAAGCTTTTTGCCAAGGGCGAAAAGTCTGATAAAACGCTGAAAAAGGCTCTTGATACAGGGCTTTGCAGTATAGAATATAGAGATTTTGATGAAAACTGGGCGAGCCTGCGCAGAAATATGGGCGTGGGCGACGAAAGACTTCCGTTTGCGGCGGCTGTGAAAAACGGCAAGGCAAAGTTTGCCTTTGCAAATTATAATGTGGGAAGCGTAGCGCAGCTTGTGGGAATTATAAAGTAAAGAAGCCTTCCCCTTGAGGGTAGTGAAACGGCGACCGCGGTGTTGAATGACAGCCCGGTGGGCTGTCAGACCCGCGGCGTGACCGAGCCGCAGCGAGACAGGGGGACCATCGAAGATGGTGGATGAGGTGTCTTATGAACACAAACAGCAATCCGAAACTTACAGATAACGCAAAAAATCTTAGGAAAAATATGACCAAGGAAGAAAGACACCTGTGGTATGACTTTCTTAAAAAGCTATCACTGACTGTCAACAGACAGAAAGTTATCGGCAAGTACATTGTGGATTTTTATATTGCATCTCATAAAATTGCCATCGAATTAGACGGTTCCCAGCATTATGAAGATAAAAATATTGTTTACGATTTAGACAGAAGCAGATATTTACAAAATGAAGGAATAAAAGTTCTCAGATATACAAATCTGGACATAAATCGTAATTTTGAAGGAGTGTGTCAGGATATTTTAAAGAATCTGGACACCTCATCCGTCAGCTTCGCTGACACCTTCCCCTCAAGGGGAAGGCTTTAGATTGTTGAATATAAGAGGAAAAACCATGCGATTTGAAGTAAGTATGGCAGATGTTATAGTTATAGGTGCGGGGCACGCCGGCATTGAGGCGGCGCTTAGTTCGGCGCGCCTTGGCATGAAAACTATCTGTTTTACGACAACCCTTGACTTTGTCGGCAATATGCCGTGCAACCCTGCCATCGGCGGCACGGGCAAGGGTCAGCTTGTAAGGGAGCTTGACGCTCTCGGCGGCGAAATGGGCAAGGCGGCTGATGCGTCCTGCATTCAGTACCGTATGCTCAACAAGGGCAAGGGCCCTGCTGTGTACTCCCTCCGCGCTCAGGCGGACAGGGTGAGATACACGGTCCACATGAAGAAAATTCTTGAAAATACCGATAATTTAACACTCAAGCAGGCAGAAGCTACCGAAATCCTTGTGGAAAACGGGGAAGTACAGGGCGTTGTCACACAGGGCGGCGGCGTTTACAGAGCGAAGGCTGTCATCATGTGCTGCGGCACATTCCTGAGAGGCAAGACTTTTGTCGGTGACACTATCCGTGAAAGCGGACCTGACGGGGTTTTTGCCGCAAATGCGCTGACCGAAAGCCTTAAAAATCTCGGCTTGCCGTTACGCCGATTCAAGACAGGCACTCCTGCCCGAATTGATAAGAAAACCATAGATTTTTCCCGTCTTGAGGTGCAGAGAGGGGACACAGATATAGTGCCTTTCTCTTTCTTCACAGACCATGAATTATATAATGAAGCGGTCTGCTATGTGACCTATACCAATGAGACAACTCATCAGATTATCCGCGATTCTCTCGAGCGCTCGCCGCTCTATGGCGGTGATATCGAGGGCACAGGACCGCGATACTGTCCGTCTATCGAGGACAAGGTGGTGCGTTTTGCCGAAAAGCCTCGCCACCAGCTCTTTTTAGAGCCGTGCGGACTTGATACAAACGAGATTTATTTGGGTGGGCTTTCCACTTCCCTGCCGGAAGATGTGCAGATTAAGATGGTGCATTCGATAGTGGGGCTTGAAAATGCCGAAATCGTCCGCCCGGGCTATGCCATTGAATATGACTGCCTTGACCCGACCTGCCTGACTTCTTCCCTTATGATTAAGGGTGTCCGCGGACTTTTTGCCGCAGGTCAGCTTTGCTCCACTTCGGGCTATGAAGAAGCGGCAGCGCAGGGGCTTATTGCCGGCATCAATGCGGCAAGACTGGTCAAGGGCGAGCCTGAGTTTACTTTGCAGAGAGCAGACGGCTACATCGGCACTCTTATCGACGATATCGTCACAAAGGGCACAAATGAGCCTTACCGAATGATGACTTCCCGCTCGGAATACCGTCTTTACCACCGTCAGGACAATGCCGATTTCCGCCTTATGCGTAAGGGCTATGAGGCTGGACTTATTTCTCTTGAGCGCCTTGAGCAGATGGAAAATGAGTACAAGGCTGTGGACGAGCATATTGAAGTCCTGAAAAAGACCCATATTTCCCCGGAAAAGGCAAATCCTGTGCTTGAAACACTTAATTCCACATTAGTCAGCAGCGGAGTAAGCCTTTACGACTTATTAAAGCGCCCTGAGGTGAAATATGAGGACATTGCGCAGTTTACCGAAGCCTTGAGTCAGCGTAAGCTTATAGAGCAGGTTGAGATTTCTGTCAAGTATGAGGGATACCTCAAGCGTCAGGAAAAGGAGCTTGAAACACGGAAAAAGTGGGACGATTATGCTCTGCCTGACGATATAGATTATATGTCGATTGAGCTTCTGCGAATCGAAGCAAGGCAGAAATTGTCTGCCATCCGTCCTAAGAGCCTTGGACAGGCAGGACGAATTTCGGGGGTTTCCCCAGCCGATATTTCGGCGCTTATCCTTTACTTAGGAAGGGAGAAAAGATAATGCTTGATACATTAAAGGCGATTTTAGCCGAAAATGATATTGAAATAAATGAAAACCAGATTAAGCGCATTGATGCGTTTTATGAGCTTCTGATGGAGAAAAACCGCGTGATGGACCTGACGAATATCACAGAGCCTCGCGAGGTTGCCCTCCGTCACATGGCGGACAGCCTGTTTCTTCTCAAATGCGCCGATTTTGGCGGCAAAAAGGTGGCTGACATAGGCACAGGCGCTGGCTTCCCCGGTATGCCGCTTCTCATGTACGATGAAAATCTTGAGATTACAATGGTGGACAGCACAGGCAAGCGCATTGATTTCATCAATGACACCATGGGCAAAATCGGAAATTGCGGCAAGGCTCAGGCGATTACTGCGAGAGCGGAGGATCTGGGCGTCGATAAAAAGCACCGTGAGAAGTATGATTTAGTGACTTCCCGTGCCGTTGCGCCTATGAATATTCTGGCTGAATTGACTCTGCCTCTCTTAAAGGTGGGCGGAAAGTTCCTCGCTATGAAATCGGCCAACGAGGAGGGGGAAAAGGAGCTTAATGATGCCCTTTTTGCCATTAAGACATTGGGCGGCAAGGTTGTCCGTAGTATAGATTATCAGCTTGCAGCCGACTGCCCTAAACGCAGAATCGTGATTATCGAAAAGGTCAAAAATACAGCCGACCAGTACCCACGAAAGTACGCCAAGATCAAATCGAAGCCATTGGGAAGCAAGTAATGTCACCGATGGTGACGCGATATGTGCTTCGCACGCGATATATAAATGCGATATGCACCTGCGGTGCGCGATATATTTGCTTTGCAAATGTTGAGGTGCCTGCGGCGCATTGGATAGGGCGGGCTACGCCCTCGCGGGAGGGCATAGAGACCCTCCCCTACGAATTGACCACGAATGAATAGCTGTAGGGGCGGTGGTTCCAGCCCCGCCCGCAGATAATGTAGGGGCGAGCATTGCTCGTCCGCCTGTCAAATGTGACTTGTCACACCGCACTTATTCACTTTTCACTATTACTTGTTACTTTCTGTTACAATCCCTCCACCATCTGACGATGGTCCCCCTCCCTCAAGGTGAATTGACCGAAGGTCAAGAGAGGGTGGCCTGGGCCATTAGGCAAGGGAGGCTGAAAGAGGAATTATTGTACTAAACCACCTTGCTACAAGGAAAAGGTTGTAGTGAGTACAAAACATTCTTTGGGCAAATGGTGGAAAATTGGAAAAATGCAAAAAAATATGTCCGATTTTCTGCCCAATTCCCCAAAAGGTCATTGAAAAAAACAGTCCCTTTATGATAAAATTATTATGTAGGGTTCTGTTTATATAAAAGGTGCTGTAAAACGTACCTTACAAAAATGTTTTACATTAAAAAATTATATAAACGGAGGCTATTTATGGATTTTAATGTTTACCCTTACCCATCCAAGCGTTATGTCAAATATGGCATAAACGGTATGTGCGCAACATCAAACCACCTTGCTGCTCAGGCAGGTCTTGACATCCTCAAAAAGGGTGGCAACGCTTTTGACGCAGCTATCGCTATGGCCACATGCCTCACAGTTTTAGAACCACAGTCCAACGGCATCGGCGGCGATGCATACGCAATCCTCACAACAGCAGACGGCAA
>SVKW01000037.1 GCA_015068285.1 Oscillospiraceae bacterium
GTCAGGGTAGACTTATGCAACGTCAGCAAAGTATGGGGAGGACTGAAGAACAGCCTGAACTTCCGGCTTGGAATAGAAGGATTCTGTGCCGATATGTTCGAGAAGGATACTGTCGTTATCAATATCAGGAGCTGCAATGGAAACATAAGCAGAGGCTCTGTTCTTGTCAGTTCTGTTGATGTAGGAACGGCCCTGGTTTACGATACCTTCACAGGAAGCCATGAAATTGCCAGGCTTTACTGTGACAATGTCATTGTCATTTGAATCCTTTGCGTTTTCTGTTTCGTAGCCCATGTAGCTCATGTAATACCAGTACCAGTCATCGCCATCTTCCTTACAGCCGATGATTGCGAGAATCTGCTGAGCATTGGCATCGTTGTTGTTGAAGTTGCCGACTACAACGTCAGAAATCCAGTGGTCGCTCTTGTCTGTCTTTTCGTTGACATTGTTTCTCATTCCGGATATAGTGGCAAGATGCATACCTGCAGCTGTAGGATTTCCTTCCTGGTTGGTGAAAGGATACTGTTCGTTATCAGAATTATAGTCATAAAGCTGATTGAAGAAGAAAGTTTTTGCAACTTCAGTGCCTGAGCCGTCAAGGTCGGCTACAGCCATACCAACAGGCGCCGTGTATCTGTCATAGTCATCACCTGTTTTGAGGTGGCCTGAGAGGCTGATCTGTGTTATTTCGCTGATATCCCAGTCTTCGCTGCTGTGGACATAGTTTACAGCAAAAAGCCCGCCAACATCCCAGCCGGTATCGTTTACGCCTGTGTTTGAACAAAGACGGCCGCCGATAACAAGTTCCATGCAGGAGTCGCCGTCAATATCGCCGATAGCGGCATTGGAAGCCTTGAAAACCTGAGGTTTTGTTTTATCTCCATTAAGGTTATCTGTAGTGAGAGGGATTTCAACATCCATCTTGACCTCTTTGCCAGAAAGGTCGAATACATAGGCATGTGGATTATTCTGATGCGCATTCAATGTAGAGCCCTGCGGCATGGATACTGTTACAACCAGCTCATCAGAAAAGTCCTTCTTAAGGTCGCCTGCTGTAAGAGTTACGATAGCGGCACGCTGAGTTGTGCCCTTAGAATCCGTTTTAAACTCACCGGAAATAGTCAGATCCTTGAGAATATCAGAAGCACCGATAGTAGCGATCGGATCATCACTCAATGTGCCATACTCGCTTACATCATAGATTCTGATTTCGTTTGTGCCGTAGTATACTGCGATTTCATCGATGCCGTCGCCGTCAAAGTCACCGGCTTCGATTTCGTAGAGAGCATCAAAATACTGGTTGTAAATTACGCCTTCTTCATCGAGAGCAGGAGCGTTGCCCAGAGTGATAGTCTTGGAAGAGATAGTGTAACGGTCGTTTCCGTCAAATCTCTTGACTTCAAGATGGGCTACCCAGTCTGTACGATTTGCGCCTGCAGTTACATAGAGCACTGCAACACGGTCAAGCTTACCACTGCCAGAGCGGAAAGCCACAGATGTTTCATAAGCCACAGAGCGGTGGCCGCCCGAGCTTTTAAGATTGGAACCGACAACTGTTTTGTCGCCGCCAGTCTGACCCATTGTATAGCCATAGTCAGAATCAAGCTTGTCGTACTTACCGCTCTTATAGTGCTTATAGAGTTCATAAGCACCCATATTGTGGTAATTGTCGGTGGAATTGTGATTGAGATTGAGATTATCTCTCATAATCCAGCCATAGTTTTTGTGGGACTGGAGATTGAGATAAAGCTCGTTCTTTGTGTTCATTGTGCTTTTGCCGCCCATTTTACCAAGGTAAGGTGAAGTCAGCTTATCCTTGTTATCTTCGAGCGTCTCATTGAGACTTGTGGTAAAACCAAGAGTCTCATATGTAGACTGGTCGACAGGTGCCTTTTCGTCATTGCCTGCCGCCTTGGCCACGTTGAACATGGTTGGTGGGATGAAGCCTACAAGCATCGCAAAAACAAGAAGCGTGCTCATAAGCCTTCTGAGTCTACAATTCATTCGTTTTCCTCCTTTTGGTGTAATTTGTATACTCTTTATTAATTATAAAGTATACCAATTTTTTTGTCAAAATGCAATACTTTTTTTACATTAAAAGGGAAAAATATAATATGTATAAATCTGAAAAAATACATTATAAAATATACGATTGCCGCGCAAAATGCCGAACTGGCGAAACACAGCTTGACAAATGGTATTTTATGGAATATCATATAATTATGAAAGTTCAATAAAGCGTACACGAAAGGAGAGCAGCATGAACAAGCGCGAAAGATTTGAAAACTTCCTTAACAACAAGCCTGTGGACAGAGTGCCTGTCGGTTTCTGGCACCATTATATGGGCTTTGACAGAATGAACAGAGGTTTCTTTGAGTTTGATACATTTGAAGAAAATGTAATTGGACACAGCAAGTCGAAAGAAGTGTTTGACCCTGATATCGTCAAGATAATGACCGACTCCCTCATGATTATGCCTATCGACTGCTCAAAGGTTGAAAAGGTGAGCGACCTTTATAAGATCGAGCCGTTCGCTCTCGACTCCATGTATGTGCAGAAATCCATAGAGCTGGCACAGCGTGTCCGCGATATGTATAAGGAAGACGTGCCGATTTATATGACAGGCTTCACACCGCTTTTTCCACTTCGCTGCGCTTTAAAGCCTGAGCCTCTCAACGTCATGTGCCGCGACGAAAGCAAGTTCTTTAAGTTCCTTGAAGAAGACCCTGATGCAATAAAGGCGGCGCTCGAAATCCTCGGCAAGAGAATTATGGAATTCCATAAACTTCTCGTTGAAAAATGCGGAATTGATGGTATTTACCTCAGTGTAAACAACAGGCTGAGCGCAATCAATGATGATCTGTATCTTAAAATGGTGGCTCCTCTTGAAAAGGAAGTTCTTGACGATGCCAATAAATACTGCACAACTTTGCTCCACATCTGCGGCTATGCTGGTCAGGGCAACAATCTTGAGCTTTTCAAAGACTTCGATGCAAAGGGTATAAACTGGTCTGTTCAGGCTGAAAATATGACGCTTGGCGAAGGTAAGAAGTTCTTTAATGGCAAGCCTGTTTTCGGCGGCTTTGCTCAGAAGGGTATCCTTTACACAGGCACAAAGGAAGAGATCGAAGCGGAAGTTTTCCGTATTCTCGAAGAATGCGGTCAGGTGGGCACAATGCTCGGCGCAGACTGCACAGTGCCTAATGATATTGATGAAAACCGTTTTGAATGGGTGCGTCAGGCGGCAATAAAGTTTGCCAATAAATAAGAATATATAATATGAAAGCCACTCTGTAAAGGGTGGCTTTTTCGTTGCAGACGAGCAATGCTCGCCCATACGGGGGATTTTTATAGGGACAAATCACGATTTGTCCGCGGTGCGTCGAGGGCGCCGCACCCTACAGGATTGTGCAAAACGAATGAGATTCTTCACATTCGCTCAGAATGACACGGATTTTTCTTGCCTCCCTCTGATATTCACCCCAACAAGCAGGCTTGTCGGGGACCCCGTTGGGGAGGGGGACCACGAAGTGGTGGAAGGAGAGATACCCATCCAATCCGTCGGAGACACCGAAACTGTCAACTGTCCACTATCAACTTTCAACTGCTGATATAAGAGGGCAGAAAGATTCTTCACATTCGCCTCAAAATGACAAAGTTGCACGGATTGTGCGAATATGGGGCAGACTTTTCAAAAAATTTTCTATACCCTATTGACATTCTCGATAATCGAGAATATAATAAAAACATAAATACTCGATATTCGAGAATAGGAGGTATATGCTATGCCGAGAGTGAAATTCAAAACTCTTACCGAGCAGATGTTTTACATCCTGCTCTGCCTAAAAAACGAGTGTTACGGTATGGATATACTCGATAAGGTGCCTGCTATGACAAACGGCCGTGTCAGCGTGGGTTCCGGTACGCTTTATAATCTGCTGGAACAGTTTCTCGATGCAGAAATGATACGGGAGACCAAAGTCGAGGGCAGACGCCGCAGTTATATCCTGACACAGAAGGGCATGGATATGCTCAGAGAGGAATATGACCGCATAACAGCCCAGGCGAAGGACTTCCGCACGGTTTTTGAAAGTGAGGAATAACTATGAAAGACACACGGCGCAAACTCAATTTTTATTCGCTTTTTGACTTCCCTAAGATTGAAAAATCCCTTGAAAAAATGGCGGCAGAGGGCTGGATGATATCCGATGCAACCGGAAATTTATGGAAATATGAACGAATGGAGCCGAAGAAGCTGAAGTTCAATGTGGTGTTCCTGCCAAAGGTATCGGCGCTCGACCCTGAGCCGACAGAGCAGTCGGCAAATCTTGCCGAATATGCATCAAAAACAGGGTGGAAACTGGCGGTTTCGGCATCAATGATGCAGATTTTCTACAACGAAAATGAAAATGCCACACCTATGGAAACCGACCCTATCGTGCAGGTTGATTCTATCCACAAAACTGTCAAAAAGAACCTTTTATTGTCGTGGATAATGCTTATGGCGGTGTCGCTTCTGAATGTATTCATCCGGTTTGTAGGTGTTACAGATAATCTTATTAACTTCATAACCGACAGCACACAGCTTCTCATAGTGTTGAGCTGGTTTGTAATATCCATCGAATCCCTTTTTCATATCCTCTCCTATTATATATGGTATAAAAAGGCGAAAAATGCCGCTGAAAACGGCGAGTTTATCCAGCCGAGAAGCAATATGACGGCATATTACAGCATTTTGGTGATACTGCTCGTCATCACGCTCTATCTGATGCTCAGAATGTTCAGCACATCGGACAGCCGCATATTCTGGCTTGTCATGGGCTATATGGCAGTGATTTTCGCTGTGGTCTACGGCATTATAAGGCTGATGAAAAAGGCAAAAATACCGGGCAAATACACCATTATCGCAGTATATGCCATAGGTGTTATCGTTTCGTTTATAATAATGGGCGGAATAATCCATCTTGTGCTGAGCAATGATTATGTTGACGAAAAAGCCGCAGGCACTTATGAGCACAACGGCAGGCTTATCGAATACTATCTCGATGAGATTCCGCTCCGCGTTGAGGATATGGAAAGCGTCGATTATGAAAATTATTCGACGCGAAATGAGGTCGAGTCGACGATTTTTGCTTCTAAAAGTGAGATAAGACAGCGCGGCAGAATTGGCGAAAGCACGCCTGACCTTGAATATACTATTATTGATGTGAAAATGCCGTTTTTGTATGAGTCGATTTTCAATGATATCTGGAATGGCCGCGACGAAACTCATGATGAGCACGTGCCTGACGGGCATAAGTCCCTTTATGAGGAAATTGATGCAGCTTCATGGAAGGCTGACAGGGCGTATCAGCTTGTCAGTCAGGAATTTGGCGGCATCGACCATTATATTTTATGCTATGGAAACCGCATAGTCGAGATGGTTTTCTATGATTTCAGCCCTGATGAAGCAGACAAGGCGTTGGCAGGCGAAAAATTGATAGGGTACACATATTAAATATAAGGGCGGGAGCACAAACCCGCCCTTTTAATCATGCCTGTGAAAACCGGACGACCGGATTTAAAATTTTCATATAATGTTCACTCTTGTTCATTGACTTTATGTGAAAAAAATGGTACAATAATTATGGATTTGCGAAAGGTCCTTTTTCGCGTGTCCATTTCATTTGGTATGGAGGAAAATGTATTATGGATTTTTTGGTTGAAAATCTTTCAGCTATTACATGGCAGCAGATAGTCATGTGGGTCATCGGCGGTCTTCTGATCTGGCTTGCTATCAAGAAAGAGATGGAACCAACATTGCTTTTGCCAATGGGCTTCGGTGCTATTCTCGTTAACCTGCCTTTCTCAGGCGCTATTCACACTCTTGAAGAACTTTTCAATGCCGGTATTTCCAATGAGCTCTTCCCGCTTATTCTCTTTATCGGTATCGGCGCGATGATCGACTTCAGCCCGCTTCTTTCCAATCCAAAGCTTATGCTTTTCGGTGCAGCGGCTCAGTTCGGTATCTTCTTCACACTCTGCATGGCTTCCATGTTCTTTGATCTCAAGGATGCGGCTTCCATCGCTATCATCGGTGCGGCTGACGGCCCTACATCCATCGTTGTTGCTCAGGCTCTTAATTCCAAGTACCTCGGCGCTATCATGGTTGCGGCTTATTCCTATATGGCTCTTGTTCCAATCATTCAGCCGCCTATCATCAAGCTCTGCACAACAAGAAAAGAACGTCTCATCAGAATGCCTTACGTTCAGAGAGAAGTTTCCCAGACAACAAAGATTCTTTTCCCTATCATCATCACAGTTATTGCTGGTGTTGTAGCTCCGGACTCTGTTGCTCTCGTTGGTTTCCTCATGTTCGGTAACCTCATCAGAGAATGCGGTGTTCTCAACTCCCTCTCCGATACAGCACAGAATGTTCTTGCTAACCTTATCACAATCTTCCTCGGCATCACAATTTCGCTCCGTATGCAGGCTGCCGAATTCCTCGCTCCTGAAACATTGCTTATCCTCGGCCTCGGTCTCGTAGCATTTATCTTCGATACAGCAGGCGGTATCTTCTTCGCAAAGATTTACAACATCTTCGCAAAGACAAAGGTTAACCCAATGATCGGCGCAGCAGGTATCTCCGCATTCCCTATGTCCGGCCGTGTTGTACATAAGATGGGTCTTGCAGAAGACCCACAGAACTTCCTGCTCATGCACTCTATCGGTGTTAACGTATCCGGTCAGATCGCATCTGTTATCGCAGGCGGTCTCATCCTTAACTTCTTTATGTAATGAGGGGGAATAGAAAATGACATTTAATCCAATGAACTTCATTAGCAACCTCTCCTATATGGCAGTTGGTATGGTTTCCATCTTCATCGTTATCGGTGTTATCGTAGCTCTTACAATGTTCCTCAATATGGTAACAAATATCAAGGCAATCGTAGCTGAAGAAGAAGCTGCTAAGAATAATAAGTAAAAAACAATCGTTAATAATGCCTCCCCTGTGCAAGGGGAGGTGTTTTTATTTTAATAAAAACGGAGGGGTTGTAGTAAGAAAGTAATAAGTAATAGTGAAAAGTGAAGAAGTGTGGTGTGACGGAGTCACATTTGAATAGGTTTTACCTCTCCGTCTTGCTGTCGCAAGCCACCTCTCCTGAAACAGGAGAGGCTTTAAATAAACTATGTCATTCTGAACGCAGTGAAGAATCTTTCCGGCGGTTTACGCAATCATAATTGACAAATACATCATAAATATGATAGTATAAAATAAAAGGGAGGAATACAGAATGAGAATGAATTTTATGGAAATATTCATCAGTTATGGCTGGATATGTATTTTTCCTGCGCTGTTCTTTGCTTATAAAATATGGAGATGCAGTAAAAATTACAACCATAAAAAGATGGGGAATTACATAAGCCTTATCATTCCTTTTGCAATACCAGCAATTTTATGGATATGGATGATACTTTGGCTTGGTATGACGTGGGGCAGTAATACTCCGCCTACAACGACAGCCGCGCCATATTTTCCGACTACTTAAAGGAGATATGTTATGTATGAATTAGGACTTATGCTTCTTGTATATTTTGGTTGGATAGCCGTATTGGCTGAAATATGGCTGATGTATAAAATCAATAAATGCAGGAAAAATTATGATTATGACAAAATCGGTTTCTATATATGCCTTGCCATTCCACTTGCGGTAGTTGCCGTTTATTGGATATGGCTTTTTACTTCACTCAGCAGAGGCTTTAGTCATTAAAGAAACTACAACATAAACAAAAATCAAAGCCGTTCGTAAAGGGCGGCTTTATTGTATGTATAATCCTGTAGGGGCGAGCATTGCTCGTCCGTGTGATAACGTAGGGGCGGATGCCCACATCCGCCCGCGGTATGTCGTTGAATCCCTCCACCATCGTTCCGATGGTTCCCCTCCCTTTAGGCAAGGGAGGCAGCCATCCCCTACATTGGCTTTTGCACGAGCCTGTAGGGGACGACACCCTCGGCGTCCCGAAGATAACGTAGGGGCGGTGTCACTCTGCGAGAAGGAGGCGGGAATATGTCCTGCCGTATCCTTATAATAAATAAGTAAATTTACACACTCCGTCTTGAATGGCGGGGCGAAATATATTATAATATAAGGTATGATTACAGCGCAAAGAAAAAGGGGTGTATGTATGACAAAACTTTTTGACAAATCCAACCGCCATCTGCTCATAGCCATCATCACGCTGGCATGGCCGACCATGCTTGAACAGCTTATGCAGACGGCAGTTCAATATATAGATACCGCAATGGTTGGCGCTCTCGGCACTCAGGCGACAGCGGCTGTCGGCGCAACAAGCACAGTAAACTGGCTGGTAAGCAGTACGATTTCTGCCCTCGGTGTCGGTTTTCTTGCATATATCGCAAGAGCATTGGGTGCTGGCGACGAAAAGGGCGCGCGCAAGGCTTCCTCACAGGCTACTCTCGCCGTCCTCGTTGCAGGTATTTTCTTCACAGTTCTGACTCTTTCTCTCAGCAGAATGGTGCCTGTGTGGATGCAGGTCGACGAAAGCATTCAGGCAATGGCAGCCACATACTTTTTCATTATGTATATGCCGATGCTGCCAAGAACGGCAAGCATAATTTTAGGTACAGTGCTCCGCGCGGCAGGCGATACAAAAACGCCTATGAAGGTGGGCGTTATGATGAATATTATCAATATCGTTCTCAACTTCCTGCTCATCTATGAAACACGAGTTATGAATATTTTCGGCCTTGAATTCACAATGCCGGGCGCAGGTATGGGGGTTATCGGCGCGGCTGTCGGCTCGGCGGTTTCCTTTACAATAGGCGGTCTTTACATATTCATCGTATTCTGGAATCACAAGCACATCTCGCCGAAGGGACTTTCTCTCAAGCCTGATATGCACATAATCAAGCCTTGTATGAAGATCGCATTCCCTAATATGCTTCAGCGCTTCGGCACATCCCTCGGCTATGTTGCATTCGCATCTATGATTAACTCTCTCGGCGACATTTCCACAGCGGCTCACACCATCGCAAACACAGTTGAGTCCCTCTTCTATATCCCTGGCTACGGTATGCAGACAGCGGCGGCAACTCTCGCCGGCAATGCTTACGGCGCAGGCGACCGGGACAGAATGAACAACATCGCAGGCATTATGATACCGATAGTGCTTATTCTTATGGCGATTTCGGGCGGACTTCTCTTTATTTTCGCGCCGCCTCTTATGGGCATATTCTCAAAGAGCGACGAGGTTATAAAGCTGGGCGCAACAGTTCTGAGAATGGTAGCCGTTTCCGAGCCTTTCTTCGGCTATTCGACTATCGTCGAAGGCTTATTGCAGGGTGTCGGCAAGACAAAGGAGCCTTTCGTTTTCAATATCGTAGGTATGTGGCTTATCAGAATATGCTGCACATTCGTGTGCACACAGATGCTGGGCTTCGGACTTGTTTCCGCATGGGCGTGCATGATTGCCCATAATATTTTCCTGTTTGCCATGTTCCTCATCATGTATATCAGGGGCACATGGAATCCGCTTAACGAAAATAAAAAGGGCGCATTTTAGTGAATTGCAGGGGACATTCACAAAGTCATACGGGCTGTCTGCAAGAGCCAGCCCCTACGAATCTTGTAGGGGACGACGCCCTCGGCGTCCCGTTTTATTCAATTCACCGCAGGCGTCTGTTTAATCAGAAAGGCATACAACTATGATTTCCGACTTTCTCAGCCTTATAAAAACAATATTTTTTGACTGGCTCAGGCTGGACTGGGTAATAGATATCATAGACGGTCTGCTATCTGACGACGAGTTCAGAGCCGACCGCACAAAAGCCTTTGTACGAGGGTTTATATGGCTTGCCCTCATAGTGATACCATTGCTTACAGCCATATTTGCCCTGTTTATGAAGGCGGCAGTTATATGGGAAATTCTGCTTTTTATCCCGTCACTGGTGCTATTTATATTTTTCATCAGCCTCTGGTGGAAAAGACTTAATGGAGAATAAATATGACAAGAGATGATTTTATTCAGCAATACTGGAGCTATTACACCATGCTTGAACGCAACTGCAAGGAGATTTCACGCTATGTGGACTTCCGCACAAGCAACTACAACACCTGCTCCAATGAAATAATCGGTCAGCTTTTAGACGTAGGCGCCGAGTTTGACAATTTCTGCAAAACTGTCTGCAGCCTTGATAACGAGGAGCGTCCTAACATCACCGACTATGCCAACTGGATGCTCGACAACATCCGCGGCATACGAAATGTGAGAATAAAGGTTTCGGGCAGTGACCTTGTGATAATGCCTTTCAAAAACTGGAACCGAAATAAGGCGGGAGACCTTTACTGGTGGCAGGCGTATAATAATGTCAAGCACAACCGCATCGAAAGCTATGCCGAGGGCAACTTGAAAAATCTTCTCAGCGCGCTGGCGGCTCTTTATTTCCTTGAAATGTACCTTGTCAAGCGCATTGCAAAGGAAAGCGGCAAGCCGAATGCTCTCGATGTGCCGCCAAATTCTTCGCTTATGTTCAAAATCGAAGGCTGGAAAACGGCATTCTCTGTCATCGGACACAATTATTACACCGATTACGATCCGAATATATAAGGAGGCATCAATATGAAAATTGCTGAAGCTTTGCAGGAAAGAGCGGCTCTCGCCAAAAAAATCGACCGCATTTCTGTCCGCCTTAACTCCAACGCTCTTGTGCAGGAGGGTGAAAAGCCGCAGGAAGACCCTGCTATGCTTATGAATGAGCTGAATGAAAGCGTTGCACAGCTTGAAAAACTCATTTCTGATATAAATATTGCAAATTGTAAAACAATAGTTAATGGCAAAAGCCTGACAGAGCATATTGCTCATAAAGACTGTCTTGTAAAGAAGATCTCTGTTTTGCAGTCTCTCGAACAGAATTCCAACAATCTTGCCCGACGTGCATCCCACAGCGAGATAAAGATTTTTGCAACGATAGATGCGTCTGACCTGCAGAAGCAGATAGACAGCCTTTCAAAAGAACTCAGGCTCACAGATAATCTCATTCAGGAGACCAACTGGAAGACCGAAATTTAAATCACAGCGGTAGTTTTGCGGGCGAATGTTATCTCTGTGGCTGAGAATGAGTCCACACAGTCAGGACCCAAGAGCAGGTCGTTTTTTACATTTATGCTCCGACGGTTTACAAGCGTATGACTAACATCTTATTTTTATTACCGTGACATTGACGCAGAGCGAGGGCGGGAATGGGGATATTCTGATTAAAATATGGAGGATGAAACTATGAAGGTATACATCAGCGCCGATATCGAAGGCGTAACAAATGTGACAAACTGGGACGAAACCGAGCTTAATCACGCAGACCACAATGCGGCAAGAAAGCAGATGACAAGGGAAGTCCTTGCGGCCTGCAAGGGGGCAAAGGCGGCAGGCGCAACTGAGATTTATCTCAAGGATGCCCACGACAGCGCACGCAATATCCTCTGGGATGAAATCCCCGACGATGTTATCCTCATCCGCGGCTGGACAGGACAGCCTGAGTCGATGATGGCAGGGCTTGACAATACATTCGATGCCGTGATTTACATAGGCTACCACAGCGGCGCAAACTATGGCGGAAATCCTCTTTCCCATACGATGAACACACAGAACAACTATGTGAAAATCAACGGCAAGGATGCGGCTGAATTCGATATGAATACATATTTTGCCGCATATAACGGGGTTCCTGTGGTATTTTTAAGCGGTGATGCCCAGCTTTGCGACCATGCAAAGGAGCTTGTGCCTGAAATGGAAACTGTTGCTGTAAAGGCAGGTGTTGGCGGCGCAACCTTTAATATGAGCGGCAACAAGGCTTGTCAGCTCATCGAAAAGGGTGTTAAGGCAGGGCTTAAAAAGCTGAAAAAGTGCACAGTCGAAGAGCCGGAACAGTATGAAGTT
This sequence comes from Oscillospiraceae bacterium, assembly GCA_015068285.1. Taxonomy (GTDB): domain Bacteria; phylum Bacillota; class Clostridia; order Oscillospirales; family Butyricicoccaceae; genus SIG471. The sequence goes on from SVKW01000037.1 coordinate 11,935, forward strand.
GAGATAAACTTCCGTGAGCATACAAGAGCATACCGCGCATCATTTTATCCGGGTGTAGTGCAGACTGGTCCTAAAACCGTAAAATACACAGCGAAGAATGCACATGAAATGATGACAACACGAATGTTCATTCTTTAAGGTAAAATAAAAAAGCTCCACAAACTGTGGAGCTTTTTAAGTGCCGTCAAAGTCGACACTTTTTACGAGATTGTAAATCATAATTTTCTCCTTGTCAAGAATTATTGTTGTGTATTCGCTGGACGAAAACCGTACAACATTATGCTATAATTCCGGAAAATGTCCACTAACTGATAGTTTTTATTTGAAAAATTGAATAAAGTGTAAACTGGCAGCAATAATATATGTAATATGATGAAAAGGAGAACTTTTATGAAGTTTGAAGTGAACGAAAGATGTATCGGCTGCGGGCTTTGCGTAAGCCTTTGCCCCGATGTTTTTGAAATGCTGGACACAGGCATTGCCCATGCCAAAGCTAAGGCAGAGGGGGAAAGCGTTATTTCCTTGGCTCTCGAAGCAAAGGAAAGCTGCCCTGTGGAGGCCATCGAGAGCAAGTAAGATGTAGCCGCCCCGATAGCACAAGCCCCATAGGGTCACGGCGTGACGTGCCACCTCTCCTGAAAAAGGAGAGGAAAGAAAGCTTCTCAAAGCCAAAAGCCTACCCTGTGCAAGGGGAGGTGGCACACGAATGTGTGACGGAGGGGTTGTCACTTATTCAATGTGATTTATCACACCGTACCTCTTCACTTTTCACTACTATTTATAACTTTCTTTACGGGAGGGCGCAGAGACCCTCCCCTACGGATTGATTGTGAAAGAAAAGTTGCAGGGGCGGGTTTCCATGCCCGCCCGAAATATAACTTCGCAAAAAAGAGCGTTCTTTTACAGAACGCTCTTTTATAATATGTAAGATAATTAGATGTTTTCTTCTGCGTTGAGGTAGTCCCATGCTGTCTGGCAGAGGGAAGCTGTGCCAATCCAGAATGCATCTTCGTCAACCATGAACTTGGAGTTATGACCGCCGTGTACGCAGCCCTTTTCAGCGTTGCGTGCGCCGAGGGAGCCGATGAGACCTGGAACCTTCTGGAGGTAGTAGGACATATCTTCGCCGCCCATTGTTGGAACGTAGTTGAGCTCGATGTTTTCTTCGCCGATGATCTTAGCTGTAGATGGGATAGCCCACTTGTGTACGAAGTCAGCGTCGTTGAAGAGAGCTGGGTAGCCGTATTCAGGTGTAACTTCAATTTTAGCATTGTGGGAAAGAGCAACGCCGTCGCAGATTTCCTTGATTCTCTTATGTACGAAATCTCTTGTTTCTGGCTTGAGAGTTCTTACTGTGAGAAGCATTGTAACATCGTCAGCAATGATGTTTTCCTTTGTGCCGCCATGGATAGCGCCGATTGTAACAACAGCGGAATCAAGTGGGTCAACATTACGGGAAACGATGTTCTGGAGAGCAACGATGAGGTTACCTGCGATAGCAACAGGGTCGATACATCTGTGTGGACCTGCGCCGTGGCCGCCGAGACCGATGATCTTGATAGTAACCTTGTCCGGAGCAGCGTGGGATGCGCCCGGCTTGAATGTAACCTTACCTGTATCCTGACCTGTGCCGATGTGGTAAGCCATAATAGCGTCAACCTTTGGATTTTCCAAAACGCCGGCTTCAACAAGACCCTTTGCGCCGCCTGGGAACATTTCTTCAGCAGCCTGGAAAATGAGCTTGATGTTGCCGTGCATTTCGTCCTTGACTTCGTTCATGATCTGAGCTACGCCCATGAGCATAGCTGCGTGTGTATCGTGACCGCAGGAGTGCATAACGCCGTCATTTACAGACTTGAAAGGTACGTCAGCTTCTTCCTGCATTGGGAGTGCGTCAAAGTCAGCGCGCATTGCGAATGTCTTGCCTGGCTTGCCGCCGCGGATAAGACCTACAACAGATGTGCCCGATTCGATAGGAAGGATTTCAATGCCGAGCTTTGTGAGGTGATCCTTGATGACCTGGCTTGTGCGGAATTCCTTGAAGGATACTTCAGGGTGCATGTGGATATCTCTGCGCCATTCAACGATGTTAGGCTGAAGAGCCTGAGCTTTTTCTTTGAAATTCATAATGGATTTCCTCCTGATATAATTCGTTATTGATATAATTATAAAACGAAAAACGGCATTAGTCAAACCAATTTTTAAAGTGATTTTTTGTGTATTTTCAACAAAACATTCGTACAGAATGACAGGAAAATCCAATGTAGGGGAGGCGTTCCGCCTCCCGCGGGAGGGGAAACCCCGCCCCTACGTTATCACACGGACGAGCAATGCTCGCCCCTACAGTGTTTGTGCAAGCCGCTGGAAAGCTTCTTCATTTACGATTTCTTCCACTTTACCCACTGTACACATTCTTCCACAGTTTCGTCTGTCGGCACCATTGCGCCCTTGTGTTTTTTGTCGGGTACTTCCCTCGCCATAGCCGACGAACAGGGGATTTTATTGGGAATATCATTTCGCTTTACGCTGTTTTTCATAATTTCATCTCCTTTCGTAAATATTATTTGAAAAGGTACTTGAAAAAACAATGGAAATATATTATAATATGGTATTAGTAAAAATATGAAAAGGTGAATTATATGTTTGAAAAACTTGCCCTTGTTGAAGCAAGATACAATGAAATCGAGAGCCTCCTTTCCGATGGCTCCATCTACGAAACTCCTGATGTTGCAGCAAAGCTCCTTAAGGAGCAGAAGGACATGGCTGATGTCGTAGCTGCTTACAGAGAGTACATGAAAGCTAAGAATAATTTTGACGATGCTCAGGAGCTCGTCAAATCCGACGACCTTGAAATGCGTAACCTCGCATACATGGAAATCGAAGAAGCTAAGGAAAAGATGGCTGAGCTGACAGAACAGATCAAGATCCTTCTTCTTCCTAAGGACGAAGACGATGACAAGAACGTTATCGTTGAAATCAGAGGCGGCGTTGGCGGCGAAGAAGCTGCTCTCTTTGCCAACTCTCTCTTCAGAATGTACTCTATGTACGCTGAAAAGTGCCGTTATAAGGTTGACGTTCTCAATATTAACGAAACAGAGCTCGGCGGTATCAAGGAAATTTCCTTCTCCATCGAAGGCGTTGGCGCATGGTCCAAGTTCAAGTATGAATCGGGCGCACACCGTGTTCAGCGTGTTCCTGAAACAGAAAGCTCCGGACGTATCCACACATCTGCTGTTACAGTAGCCGTTCTTCCTGAAGCTGAAGATGTTGAAATCGACATCAACCCTGCAGACCTCCAGATCGACACATTCCGTTCGGGCGGCGCAGGCGGTCAGCACGTTAACAAGA
>SVKW01000183.1 GCA_015068285.1 Oscillospiraceae bacterium
ATCCTTGATATTGTAGGTCAGGGCGGTATGTCTGTTGTATATAGAGCTAAATGCCACAGGCTCAATCGTATGGTGGCTGTAAAGGTTCTTAAGGATGAGTTTTCAAGGGATGATGAGTTCAAAAACCGTTTCCAGGATGAATCGCTGTCAGTCGCAATGCTTTCCCACCCGAATATAGTTGCGGTATACGATGTATCCAAGGCAGATGATATGGAATATATCGTTATGGAGCTTATCGACGGTATCACACTTAAAGAATATTTGCAGAAAAAAGGTCATCTGTCATGGCAGGAAACTGTATATTTTGCACTCCAGATAGCAAAGGCGCTTCAGCACGCCCATAACAGAGGCATTATACATAGAGATATCAAGCCTCAGAACATTATGGTTTTGCGTGACGGCACTGCAAAGGTTGCCGATTTCGGCATTGCGCATCAGGTTTCAAAACAGCAGACATATAACAAGGGCGAAGCAATTGGCTCTGTTCACTATATCTCTCCTGAGCAGGCAAAGGGCAGCCGCATTGACAATCGTGCGGACATTTATTCGCTCGGTGTTGTTATGTATGAAATGCTGACAGGCAGATTGCCTTTTGAGGGAACAAATCCTGTCGATGTTGCTATCCAGCATATAAACTCGGTGCCTCTTAATCCGAGAGACTATATAAAGGATATCCCTGAGGCTATTGAAACTGTGACGATGAAAGCTATGAATCCAAAGCTTTCAGCCCGCTATATGAATGCAGATGAGCTTATTGCTGACCTCGATAAAATCAGAAATAACCCTCATGTCAAAATTGATGTGGAGCAGGAAGTTGCGGAGGATGTGGCTGTTGTTGCAGGCGAAGGAGCAACACAGAAGCTTAACTATCAGTCTGATATTGAGAAGCTTAAGACTAAGACCAAAAAGAATGAAAAAGAAAAGCAGGCGCCGGTGAGAATAGTTGAGGAAGATGAGCCTGAAGAAATCATTGAAAAGGAAGAGAAAGAGGGATTCTTCTCAAGATACGGCGGAATATTATTTAATATTACAGCTATTTTGCTTTTTGTTTTCGGTGCGCTTTATTTTGTTGTGAATGTTCTCAATCCTTTTGCACTTGATGGGGAAAGCGCGCTCAAGGCTCCTAATCTTCTGGGTGAAGAATACAGCAAGGTCATTGAACTTGAAGAATATGATAAATTCAATATAGTTGAAGGTGAAAGTATATACCACGATACTGTTCCTGCAGGATGTATTATTGAACAGACTCCGAAAGCAGGCAGAACACTGGATGAAGATGATGTCATAACGGTGGTTATCAGCCGCGGTGCAAAAAGCTCCACAATTCCTGATTATACAGGAAAGGAATACCGTCAAGTCGAAATAGATCTCGGCAAGCTTGGGGTTGAATTCAGGGAAGAGTGGGAGTTCAACGAAGAAGTTGAAAAGAATTGCATTATTTCCACAACTCCTGAAGCAGGTGCAGCCATTGAAAATGATATGACAGTTGTCCTGCTTATCAGCAAGGGTAAGGAGCTTAAAGAAATTGAAATGCCTGACCTTAAAAATTACAGCCAGGAAGATGCTGTGGCTGAGCTTGAAAAGCTCAATCTTACAGTAGGTCAGGTTACCCGCGTTGACAGTAAGGAGCAGGATGGCGTTGTCATTTTCCAGTCCATCCCTGCAAAGTCAAAGGTTATGGAGGAAACTGTCGTTGACCTCCAGATAAGCAGAAATGTAACACCTAAAAAGGTGGCAAAAATAATCACACTTCCTGTTTCGAACTATGGAAACGATTTCTTGCTTAGTGTATATGTAAACGGTGAACTTCAGTATGATTCAATGCACAGCTCGGTAGAGGGTACAGTAGAAGTTCCGCTGGTAGCGTATGAAGGCTATAACAGAGTCAAAGTAGTCGTAAGCGGTGATACAGTATTGAATGAGGATATGATGTTCTAATGACGAAACGTACAGAAGGAAGAATTTTAAAAGGTATCGGCGGCTTCTATTATGTGCTGACAGACGGCGAGGTAATAGAAAGCAAGGCGGGCGGAAGACTCCGTAAAAAGGAGTTTTCTCCTGTTGCCGGAGATATTGTAACTCTTGAGGTAAACGATAATAATGAAGGTTATATTCTTGAAATATTGCCTCGCAAGAATTATTTTATCAGACCTCCGATAGCAAATATCGATAAGATATTTATTGCGGCAACTCAGGCTCCGCCTGTCACAGATGCTTATCTGCTCGATAAGATATCGGTTATCGCTCTTTACCAGAATGTTGAGCCGATATTCGTCTTTACTAAAAATGATATACATAGCAGCGATGAAATGCGTAAAATCTATGAAAACTGCGGATTTAAAACGATTTCATGCAGCGCAGTTACTAAAGAAGGCTGCGATGAGATAAGGGAGCTGACAAAGAATTCGGTTTCTGTTTTTACAGGCAATTCCGGTGTTGGTAAATCGAGTATTCTCAATGCAGTTTTCAGCGATATTGAGCTTGAAGTAGGGTCTATCAGCGAAAAAATCAGCCGTGGTAAGAATACTACACGAACAACAGAGCTTTTTGTTCTCGATGAAGGCAGGTTTGTAGCTGATACACCTGGTTTCTCCTCATTCGATCTTACAAGAATGCATAAAATCGAAAAGGACTATCTTATGCATCTTTTCCCGGAGATGGAGCCATATTGGGACAAGTGCAGATTCAACGGCTGCACACATAGAAAAG
>SVKW01000184.1 GCA_015068285.1 Oscillospiraceae bacterium
TCTTCAAGGATTTTCTGCCCGAATTTCATCTGCTGAAGCTTTTTGATAACAGGCTTACCGATGAGGTATGCAACGATAAAAGATATTGCGAAAGACAAGATTAAGTTTCCCATATTTTTCCATTCCTTCTCTTTTGTTTTGTTTATTTATGACTCATGACGATGTCACGCTCATTGAAATATGTGCGTTTGCCGTCCTTTTCCATATAGGTTTCATGCCCCTTGCCGAGAAGCATAATAAGGTCGCCCTTTCGGGCAATATCCATAGCGTAATGAATTGCCCTTTCCCTGTCGAGAATAATATCGACATCGGCGTTTTCGATGCCTTCGAGAGTCTCTTTCGCTATGGAAAGAGGGCTTTCTGTCCGGGCATTATCCGATGTGATTATGACTTTATCGGAATATTCCGCAGCAATTTTGCCCATAATCGGCCGTTTCGATTTATCTCTGTCACCGCCGCAGCCGAAAACGGTCACTATTCTGCCCTTTGCAATATTTTTCGCCATCGAAAGCACCGACCTCATTCCGTCGGGCGTGTGTGCAAAGTCTATCATCACATCGAAGGGCTTGTTTGCAGGCACAAATTCGCACCTGCCTGTGACGGGTTTTACACTTTGCAGTGCAATGGAAATCTCGCCCATCTCAACTCCGAGCAGAATTGCCGCCGAAATCGCCGCCATACTGTTGTATACTGTAAACACCCCGGGAATCAGAATGCTTATGCGATATGCCTTGCCTTTATAAACGGCATCAAATTCGGTTTTTCCGCCGTTATTTGTGATATTTTTTGCGAAAATATCGGCATCTGCATCTTTTGCCGAATAGGTAAAAATGCGTTTTGCCGCAACGCCATTGAAATTTCCGTCGTCTGCATTTATAATAGTATTTTCGGAGATTTCAGCCAGCTTCATTTTGGCATTTTTGTAATTTTCAAATGTAATGTGATAGTCCAGATGGTCCTGAGTGAGATTTGTGAAAATCCCCAGCTCAAAATCTATGCCGTAAACTCTGTTTTGCTCGAGAGCATGGGAGGAGACCTCCATTACGCAGTATTTACAGCCATTGTCTGCCATTTCCCTCATCATACGGAAAATCTCGTAGGACTGGGGCGTGGTGTTTTTTGACGGTATAATTTTATCGCCGATGATATTCTCATTTGTGCCGATAAGACCGACACAATCGCCGTATTTCGCCGTCAGAATATGGCGGAGAAAGTGGGCTGTGCTTGTTTTTCCGTTGGTGCCCGTAATGCCTGTGATATGTAGGCTTTTATCGGGCGAGCCGAAATATTTTTCAGCCATGACAGCGAGAGCCTTTCTGCTGTCCTCCACCTGAATGAAGGGCACATCGGCATCACAGGGCGGCCGCTCGCACACAACGGCAGCCGCGCCTTTTGCCATAGCTTCATATATGTATGAGTGTCCATCTGCAGTACCACCCGAAATGGCCACAAAAACATCGGCTTTTTCAACTTCCTGCGAATTGTATTTTATATCCTTTATTTCGGTATCAAGATCGACATTCGACTTCAATACTTTTAAACTTCCCAGCATTTCAACGAGTTTCATAAAGAACACCTCATTTCGCTTTGGTAAGGATATTGGGTTATGAACAACCCCTCCACCGCTTACGCGGTCCCCCTCCCCTTGCACAGGGGAGGCTGATAAGGTGGGGTGTTAAGTAGCGGCGTTCTGGCTCTTATCGGAGAGTTCGATGATAATTGTAGAGCCGTAAGGCACCTGTGCGAGAGCATCGACGCTCTGTCCTCTGACAACATGGTTCTTATTAGGCACGATACCGCCTGTACTGATATAAAGACCGCTGTTTTCAAGAGTCTGCTTCGCCATTGCGTATGTATAGCCTGTAAGGTCAGGCACGGTGACCATTCTGTCCGGCTTGGCTTCGCCCATATAGAGCACCACCTCTGTAACCGGCGGAACAGCCGAGCCTGCAAACGGCATCTGGTCTGTTACAGTTTCGCCTTCGCCCACAACGCGGTATGTTGTAAAGCCCTGTTCAGCAAGGTCTGCCGCTGCCTCCGCTTCGGTAAGACCTGTAAGCTCTGGCACATTTGTATCCTTCGCCTTCAGCTCTTCCTCTGTATAGATAGGCTCGACCTCAAGATAAGGCAGAGTTTCTTCGATTATCTTACGCACCACAGGAGCCGCCTGCACACCGCCCGAAATAGGGTATGACTGTGGCTCATCGAGGATTACGATAACTGCGATTTTAGGGTCATCCACAGGGGCAACAGCCACGAAGGAGGTGATATATTCAAGCTCACCTGTCTGCGCCTGCTGCAGCTTCTTTTCGGATGTACCCGTCTTGCCGCCGACACGGAAACCCGGAACATAGGCATTCTTGCCTGTGCCGTTGGCGACAACGCCCTGCAGAACGCTCATCAGCTTTTCGGATGTTTTCTCCGAAACCACCTGACGGAGCGGCTCCTGCTCAAAGCTTTCAACTATATTGCCCTCGGCATCGCGCACTTCCTTTACAAGATGAGGGCGCATGAGATAGCCGTCGTTGGCAACTGCCGATACTGCTGTAAGAAGCTGGATCGGCGTGATCTGGAAGCCCTGACCGAAGCTGGAAACAGCAAGGTCGACCTCCGTCATCTTATCTACATTATAATAGATACCCTTTTCTTCGCCCGATACATCGATGCCCGTCTTTTCTGTAAGACCGAAGGCT
>SVKW01000038.1 GCA_015068285.1 Oscillospiraceae bacterium
CTACGATATGATGGAGCAGACAGGACTGCATGAGGGCATACTTTTCCTCGATGAAATCAACTGCGTTTCGGAAACTCTTGCCCCTGCTATGCTCCAGTTTCTCCAGTACAAAATCTTCGGCAGACACCGTGTGCCCGAGGGGTGGATAGTTGTCACAGCGGGCAATCCGCCCGAGTACAACAATTCGGTGAGGGAGTTTGACATCGTCACATGGGACCGTCTCAAGCGAATTGATGTTGAGCCTGACTACGATGTCTGGAAGGAATACGCCTATAAAAAAGGGGTTCATGCCTCGATAACCACCTATCTCGACATTAAAAGTGCCGATTTCTATAAGATAGAAACAACTGTCGACGGCAAGAGCTTTGTCACAGCCCGTGGCTGGAGTGATTTGAGCGATATGATAAAGCTCTATGAAATGCACAACATCACAGTCGACGAAAAGCTCATAGTCCAGTATCTGCAGAACAAGAAAATCGCCAAGGATTTTGCAGTATATTACGACCTTTTCAATAAGTATAAGTCGGATTATCAGGTGGAGAAAATTCTTGCGGGCAAGGCTCCTGCTGAAATTGAGGACAGGGCAAAGTCTGCCCGCTTCGATGAGCGTCTTGCGCTGCTTGGTCTTATGCTCGATGCGGTTACAGATGAGCTTCGCGCCGTGAATCTCAATGAGCTCACCCAGACAGAGCTGCTTAATGCGTTGAAAAATGTCCGTACAGACATTGCAAAGCCGAATGCAGACGGAAATAACGCTGTCGAAAAGCAGATAAATCTTATAAATGACAGAATAAGAAAGCAGAAGCTGGCGTCAACCATGTCGCAGGACGATGAGTTTGCCTGCAGAAATGCGGTCGTCGAGCTTGAAAAAATGAATGTAATGCTGGCAGAGAAAGCTCCTGCCGATGGCACAGAGGCATTCAAACTTCTCAAAGCTCAGTTTGACGGCAGGACAAAGGAGCTTAAAAAGCTTGCTGAAAAGACAGGCAAGAGACTTTCCAACGTGTTCACATTCTGTGAAAAGGTGTTCGGTGAAGGTCACGAAATGCTCATTCTTGTAACAGAGCTGACAATAAGCTATTATGGCGCGCGTTTCATCAGCCGCTATGGCTGTAAGGAGTATTTCGCCCATAATAAGGAGCTGCTTTTCTACGAAAGACAGAAGGAAATCATCACCCAGCTGGAAGATCTGCAATTGTAAAAGAAATAGTAAAAAAGACCACTCATCCGAGTGGTCTTTTTGTATGTTATTTAATTTCATCAAGCAGTTTTTTGACGGCAATTGTGTCCTACGGTGACGGAAAGTTCGGCACAAATGATGCCGTCACCCGTGAACAGCTTGTGACAATAATGTTCCGCTACGCAAGGTATAAGGGCTACGATGTTTCTGTCGGCGAGGATACGAATATTCTCTCCTGTGACGATGCTTCCGATGTTGCCGAATGGGCAATCCCTGCTATGCAGTGGGCTTGCGGCTCGGGCATAGTAGAGGGAAATGCTATGAACCTTATGCCTCAGGGCAACGCCGAAAGAGCCCAGACAGCAGCTACCCTGCAAAGATTCTGCGATAATGTAGCAAAATAGAAGAAATATAATAAAATCCCACCGATAATGATAAATCGGTGGGATTTTTTGTGTTATTTAGTTTTCAGGAAAAGAGGATGTAAGAAGGTCAATAGATACTGCAAAGGTTATTTCGTGATCTTTACCATAGACTTTAACACATAACTGATAAAGTTTATCGTATAATTCAGTAGCCTTGGCATTATTTTTAGCTAAACTATAAGTTTCGGCTAAACGCCTTAGATGATCTATTGTAGTGGCATTTTCTTCGCCAAAAGCTTTAACGCATATGGAATATGTTTTTTCATATAGATCTATCGTTTCAGGATAATTGTGGAGAACACTATACATTTCAGCTAAACTGCTTAAAGAAGACAAGGCGTTATTATATAATTCGGCGGATTTTTCATCATTGTCAACAGATTTGTAAGCCGAAGCCAGATTGTCCAGTAATTCCAGAGTATCAGGATGATCCTGTCCGTGAATTTTAATACAGATCGGATATGCTTTTTCATAGCATTCGATAGCTTTTGAAATATTGCCGATCGCACGGTAAGATTCAGATAAGATATCCAGTAAAGTTAAAAAAGAAGGACCGTTATTGCCGGGAATAGCGGATGCGGCCAAATATGCTTTTTCACATAACTCAATAATTTTTGGATAATCTTCATTCGAATAATAACAGATTGCCAGAGGCAGCAATGAGATTAAAGTATTTGGATGTTCTTCGCCAAAAATGCCAACTGCTGTCACATAAGCTTTTTCGCTGAATTCAATGGCTTTTGTATAATTTCCGGCAGAACCATAAACAGATGTTAAGGTAGTCAATATCTGAAGTGTGAAAGGGTTTGCTTCACCGAGTGTTTTTAATGCTGTCAGGTAAGCTTTCTCTCCTGTTTCGATAGCCTTTGGATAGTTGTCAATTGATTTATAACAAGCAGATAAAACTGAAAGCGAGCACAATGTAAACGGATCTTCTTCTCCATATACTTTTAATGTTGTAGAGTAACATTTTTCTCCAAATTCAATAGCTTTGTTATTTTCTCCGTTCGAAATATATAAAATTGACAGGCTGATCAGCGAGTGTAACGTATCATAGTCTTCATCCCCAAAAACTTTGCGGTTATAACTATAGGCTTTTTCGGATAATTCAATAGCTGCGTGTATTTTGCCAACAAATGTATAGAGATTAGACAGTTTAAGCATTGATCTGATCAACGATTTATTTATAATACCAACCTTGAGGTTATGGTTCATAAGTTTTTCTGACCATTTGATGGCGTTATTAAAGTCAACTTTTACGCCGGAGCCGTTATAATACATATCAACGAGTTTTTCCATTGCCTCTGGTAGCTTAGCTTTCGCAGCCTTTGTGATAAGCTCAAGGGCTCGTTCGCGGTTTACTTCAACATCGATGCCGTCGAGGTAGGCGAGACCGATTAAGAAGTTATGTTCTGGGTCATCGTCATTAGCTGAAGTGGCTATTTTTTCAATAGATTGTGCAAGGCGTTTTCTGAATGCTTCGTCATCGTTAGGATTGGAAATCTCTGGAAGATTTGCATACTTTTCTGCAAGGATGTTTTTGTCAGTTTCTTCCATTTCTGCAGGGAGAATTTCAATACCCGATTTAACGGCGGCAGGGTACTCCTGCTCCATAACGAAGTTATGTTCTTCAAGCAGATTTGGTGTTACAAGCAGGGTGAAAAGCTTGCTGTCAGCAAGGATTTTATCGATATTTTCGCGGAAGCTTTCGCCTGGTGTGAGAAACTCGTCGTACCATATCGCAATATCACGGCATTCCGGCTTGCTGTGAATGATTCGCATAAGCTGATTTGCGTATTTTCTGTCCTTTTTGCGATAACTGAGGAAGATATAGGCATCAAAAGCGGCGCGTACACGCTTTGCCATTTCGTCCGAAACGAGTACAGATTCCAGATATTTCTTCAATTTTTCCGCGAAAGAAACCTCGGTCGCATCACTGCTGAAAGATGAAAGATACTGCAATTCGCCAAACTTATCGGGGCGGGAATAAATGGCATCAAGTCCAGACTCCATCATCAGCGGCAGTACAGGAATGTGCTTGTCAAAAGCAAAACGCACATCATCCATCGCACGATTTTCGGTTGACAGCAGCTTAAAAGTAACCGGCACAACAAACAGGTTGTTGCTTTCCAAATCTGTCGCCTTGTCAGCTTCATCAATAACCTCATTCATGTCTGCAGTATAGTACACAGCGCAATCGTGAGACTTAAAAATATACTCACAAACCTGCTCAAAATACAGGTCAAAATCATCCTTATGACAGGTAAAATAAACCCTCGCCTTGCCCTGAGGACTGCCATTACCCTTGGTCTTAAAAAGCATCTCAGCCATAAAAATGCCTCCTTGAAAATGATAATTTAATTGTAACACAATAACAAAAATTAGGCAAATAAAAAGCCACTCAAACGAGTGGCTTTTGTTGTATTATTTAACTTTATCTAATTTAGTTTTAACCGCAATTGTGTCCTCGTGATCAGCGCCCAGAGTTTCCAGACGAGCCTTATATGCCTTTTCATAACATTCCACAGCCTGTGAGATATTGTCCAGCTTATGATATATATCGCCGAGGCGGGCAAGTGCTTTGAGCGTATCGATATGTTTTTCACCAAGCACAGCGCATCTCTGTTTATAAAGCTCAAGACAATTTTCGAGCGCCTTCTCATATTCGCCGCCGTTGAAAAGTGAGTAGACATAGCTGCCCAGCACAAACAAGGTATCATCGTTATCTGCGCCGTAAAGCTCCTTGCGAATATGATAAATCTGCCCGTAAAGCTCGCTGCCTTCGGCGTACTTTTCAAGCTTTATATAGCAGTAAGCGGCATTCTCAAGGGCTTCAACAGCCTGTTTATCATTCTCACCATAAATCTTACTCAAAGATTCATATGCCCTGAGTGAAGGCTCAACAGCCTTTTCAAACTCACCGCAATCGACGAGGGTATAAGCATAATCGAAAAGCGAACCGGCAGTGCGTTTATGATTTTCACCAAGAACTTCACTATTTAAAATATATGCCTTATGATACAATTCAGCCGCCTTGCTGTAATTTCGTACATAATAATTGACATGGCCGAGTCTTGGAAGCAGACGGAGCGACTGCTCATGCTTTTCACCCAGAAGCTTGCAGTAAGCGGCATAAAGCTGGTCATAGTAAACAAGCGCCTTGTCATACATTTTCGCCTTTTCATAGCTGAAGCCGATATTGCTGAGGGCAGAGAGTGTGTCCTTGTGATTTTCGCCCAGTTCAGCCTTACGGATGTTGTAAAGCTTTTCGAAAAGCTCTGCCGCAACGATAAACTTGCCGTTATTGAAGCTGAAAGTCGCGCCATCGGTGAGGCCTGCAATAGTTTCAGAGTGAGTTTCGCCGTTTATTTTGCGTGAAAGCTCATAATGCCTCATGCACCAGATTTCAGCGTTCACCTGATCGCCGAGGGCATAGTAATACGCGGTCATATTTTTCAGCATTGTGACGACAAGAACATTCTCATTGCCGATGGTATTCAGCGCGATGTCATAAGCCTTTTTACCCAGCTCGACAGCCTTGCTGTGGTTGCCAAGAGAATGATTGAATAGCGAAAGATTATTCATTGCCTTTGCGGTTTCAACGCTGTTTTCGCCGTAAAGTCTGAGAGAAAGGGCAAGAGCCTTTTCGCCGAGAGCAACAGCCTGTTCATTTTTGCCGTTTGAATTGCTGTACAGAGCGTAATTGCCGAGGGCTGTAAAAGTCTCAGGATGCTCTTCGCCCGAGATTTTACATCTGAGATTATAGACCTTTTCAATATTCTCAAGCGCCTTTGCAGCATTGCCGCTGCTGTTGCAGAAAGTTGCGAGATTATTTAATGCAAGAAGTGTGTCAGGATGGTTTTCACCCAAAAGTTCACATCTCAGTCTGTAAACCTTTTCGCCGTATTCGACAGCCCTTTTATCATCGCCTGAATTGTGCAGATAAACCGAAAGATTGCTGAGAGAAATGATAGTGTCAGGGCTGTTTTCACCCAGTAATACACTGCGAAGATTATATGATTTTTCGCTCAGTTCAGCCGCTTTTTTGTGGTTGCCAGCAGCGTTGTGAGAGGCGGCAAGATTACTCAAAGCCATCAGCGTGTCAGGATGATTTGAGCCGAGGGTCTTTTTGTAAAGTTCATAAGCCTTCTCGCTGTATTCGATAGCCTTGTCATATTTGCCAAGCTTGATATATCGGGTTGAAAGATTGTTCAGCGAAGATATGGTGTCAGGGTGAGTTTCGCCCAGCACCTGTGCGCGCTGTTTCAGCACCTGCTCATCAATGTCAGCCGCTTTTTGGAAATCGCCTGCATTGTAATAATAGGAAGCCATATTATTTGCCGACATAATGGTGTGGGGATGCATTGCACCCAGCACATTCAGCCTGGAATCGTAGACCTTTGCGCAGATTTCAATAGCCTTTCTGAAATTACCTGCAGTGTTGTAATATGTGGCCATATTGCTGAGCAGAAGCAGGGAATCAGGGTGGTTTTCGCCAAGTATATCGCAGGTGTTTTCGTAAGCCTTGGTGCAAAGTTCGATAGCCTTTTTGAAATTACCCTTGGAATTGTTGTATGAAGCAAGATTACCAAGAGAGGTGAGGACATATTTATCCTTCTCGCCGAGCATTTTAAGACGACCGTTATAAGCCTTTTCGCCATATTCGATAGCTTTGTCAAAATCGCCGATGCTGGAATAGTAGAGGGCAAGACTGTTGACGATGGAAAGTGTAGCCTGGTTTTCGACACCAAAATTGAGGGTGCGATATTTGTAAACTTCTTCGCCATATCTGATAGCTTTATGGTAGTTGCCGATCGAGTGGAAATATGAAGCAAGATTGCCTGCGGCAGTCATAGTGTTGCTGTCATTCTTGCCATAGAGCTTCATATAGATGTTGTAAAGCCTTTCACCCATTTCAAGCGCCTTGTTATACTGGCCGTTTTTCTGGTAGAGCAAGGCAAGGCTGTTTGTCCATTCACGGGTAAACTTGCCTGTTTCGCCGAACTTCTTAGTGTTATAGGCAAGGATTTTCTCGCCCCATTCGACGGCTTTGATATAGCTGAGCGGCACACCGATACCGTTGAGATACATATCGTAAAGCTTTTCCATAGCCTCGCGGAGTTCAGTGTCGGCAGCGAAAGTGATGAGTTTGAGCGCTCTTTCACGGTCGACTTCCACATCGATGCCGTCGAGATAGGCGAGACCGATGAGGAAGTTGTGCTCAGGGTCACTGTCATTGGAAGTAATGGCAAGGCGTGAAAGCGTGTCGGCAAGACGCTTTCTGAATTGCTCGTCATCGTAAGGGTTGGAAATCTCAGGAAGGTCGGCGTACTTTTCACCGAGAATATCGTGGTCTGTTTCAGCCATTTCGGCAGGAATGATTTCAATGCCCGACTTAATTGCGGCAGGATACTCCTGCTCCATAACGAAGTTGTGGTCTTCGAGAAGATTTGGAGTTACAAGCAGAGTAAATAATTTACTGTCGGCAAGAATTTTATCGATATTCTCGCGGAAGCTTTCACCCGGGGTGAGAAATTCATCGTACCATATTGCTATGTCACGGCACTCTGGCTTGTTGTGAATAATACGCATCAGCTGATTTGCATATTTTCTGTCCTTTTTGCGGTAGCTGAGGAAAATATACGCGTCAAAAGCCGCACGAACACGCTTTGCCATTTCATCGGAAACGAGGACAGATTCCAGATACTTCTTCAGCTTTTCGCCGAATGAAACCTCAGTTTCATCGTTGCTGAAAGGGGAAAGATACTGTAACTCGCCAAACTTGTCAGGACGTGAGTAAATCGCATCCAGACCGTTTTCCATCATAAGCGGTAAAACTGGAATGTGCTTTTCAAGAGCAAACTTAACGTCCTCATCCATTGCACGATTTTTAGTTGACAGCAGCTTAAAAGTAACCGGTGCAACAAAAAGGTTGCAGCTTTCAAGGTCGAGCGCCTTGGAGGAATCGTCGAAAACCTCATTCATATCGGCGGTGTAGTAGACCGCGCAGTCGTGAGATTTAAAAATATATTCACAGACCTGCTCAAAATACAGGTCAAAATCATCGGGATGACAGCAGAAATAAACCCTCGGCTTGCCCTGAGGGCTTGTATTACCTCTCGTTTTAAAAAGCATCTCAGCCATAATCAGAAACTCCTTGAAGTTGATATTTAAATTGTAGCATAATATGGAAAAATTAGCAAATAAAAAGCCACTCAAACGAGCGGCTTTTTGCGCCGGATGGTACAACTACACGCGCTATGATTATCACAACTTTGTGGAGACTTGAAGGCAGTCCTGTTGTGAACTATATTATGGCATTTGACGATGTTGAGGCTGAACAGTGGTATACAGAGGCCATTCGCTGGGCATCGAGCGAGAAGATTATTGAGGGCTACGGTGACGGAAAATTCGGCACAAATGATGCCGTCACCCGTGAACAGCTTGTGACAATAATGTTCCGCTACGCAAAGTATAAGGGCTATGATGTGTTGGTGGGCGAGGATACGAATATTCTCTCCTATGACGATGCTTTCGATGTTGCCGAATGGGCAATCCCTGCTATGCAGTGGGCCTGCGGCTCGGGCATGGTAGAGGGAAATGCTATGAATCTTATGCCTCAGGGCAACGCCGAAAGAGCCCAGGCAGCAGCTATCCTGCAGAGATTCTGCGATAATGTGAAGTAATGTCTTGTATATATTTTTCCAAATATCCGCTTGACAAACAGGCCGATAAGGGTATATACTTATGGCAATGAATTGAATATCGAATAATTCGCTTGCTTTATGCAAAGACGGAATAGGGTGAGAAGCCCTGCGAGTCGGTCACTGTGATATCTTCTGTGAAAGGTTAAGTCAGATACGTCGGAATTATTCATTCGTACCTGCCTGAACCAGAGTTCGACGCGATATGATTTTATATCCGCACTACCGTTACAGGCAGTGCGGATTTTTTATTTGGTTCAAAATAAAAATCAGGAGAAACAAAATGAAAAAGAGATTATTGAGTCTGTTTCTTGCTCTTGTCATGACCTGCAGCCTGTTACCTGCAGAAATCCTGGCAGCGGAAACAAACCTCAGCTGGTCCGGTGGTACAATTACTTTGGCATCCGGAACGGCTGTTGGCAGTTACACACTTACCACTCTTGCAATTTACAGGCAGGGCGCAATATCAAATTATCCGGAGATTACAAACGTAACTCAGAACGGAAATACAATCAATATTATACTGGAAGAGGATACTGACCTTTCTTATCCACTCCAAATGGGATTTTCAGGAAATAGTGGTTACGTCCAGAATGCCAACAATACCTGCACTCTCAATAAAGGTAAAGGTACAGCTACAGTTGCCGTTCAGGCAAAACCAGCGCCGGCACCTAATGCTCCTGTATTGGGCACAGGAACATTTACAGTAAACTTTACAGTTGAAGCTGGTGAAACTTATGAGGTTACTGCGCCTATAGGTGAAGGATTTACATTTGATGGCGATGAAGTTGCTCGCAAAGGCCGTGATTATACATTTAAAATAACAGCAAATGAAGGATATGATGCTTCTGGTGTTATAGTCAAGGTTAATGGCGATATTGTAAATGGAACTGACGGCACATACAAAGTTGAAAGCGTTTCGAAAGATCTTGTCATAACAGTAGAAGGCATTACAAAAAAAGAAGTCTGCAATATCACTGCACCTGCAGGTGAGGGATTTACTTTCACAGGTGCGGAAACTGTGTATGTGGGAGAAGATTATACATTTACTATCACAGTAGATGATGCATATACTTCTGCCAATATGACAGTTAAAGCAAATGGCGATGAAGTATCCGGAAATAACGGTAGTTATACTATTGCTTCTGTAGACGAAGATACTACAATTACTGTTGAAGGTATCGTACAGAAGACTGTTTACACAGTAACCCTTACAGAAGGAAATGGATATACAATTACAGGTCAGAGCACAAGTTATGCCGGAGAACCATATACGTTTACCGTTGCAGTAGCACAGGAGTATTTCTCTGATGCTATGATAGTGAAGGTCAACGATGAGGAAGTTTCTCTCACTGAAGGAAGTTATACAATTCCATCTCTCAATGGTAATACTTCTGTTACTGTTGAAGGATTACGTGCAAAAGCCGTTTACAATGTTTCTAAAAATACTGTAGAAGGCGCAACTATAAACGGCAATGATACCGTTTTGGAAAAAGACACCTATACATTTACAATAACTGTTGGTGACAAATACGATGCAACAAATATGGTTGTCAAGGTGAACGACTCGGTCGTAACAGCTGACAACGGCACATATAAAGTTGAAAACGTTTTGGAAAACCTTGAAATTACAGTTGAAGGTCTTGTAATTGATACAAGCATAGAACCTACTAAAATTCTCACAGGCGGCAGAAAGCCTAACTCATCATGGGGCTATGTTGACACTATCACAGTAGATAATGTAGCGGTTGAAGAATACAAATGGCAGGGCGACACTGCATACGTTGTGCTTACAGAGGATACTGCAGATGATGCAGAAGTTAAAGTAAGCTTCAAAACAGGCGGCATGAGAATGGGTGCTATGCCTGAGACTGTAATCAAACTTGAAAACGGAGAGGCAGAAAAGGCCTTTACAGCGAAAACAACAGCATTCAACTACACATGGAACTTTAAAATCGTATTTACAAACAAGGGCTTTGCGCCGACACTTGCTGACGGCATAAGCGAAAGCATTATAGACACAGCTTATGTTAGATCTGAATATACTCTCGATGTAAGTGAACTTTTCACAAGCATTCTTGGTAAGGAACTTACATATTTCGTCAAGGAAGACGAAGGCGAATATACACAGATTGAAAACAGCATTTATAAGTTCACTCCATCAGAAATCGGCACAA
This sequence comes from Oscillospiraceae bacterium, assembly GCA_015068285.1. GTDB lineage: Bacteria > Bacillota > Clostridia > Oscillospirales > Butyricicoccaceae > SIG471. The sequence goes on from SVKW01000038.1 coordinate 10,487, forward strand.
AAACACTCGTATTCAAGGCAAATGACGGCAAGCTGGATTCCGACAAGACATACACAGTAAATCTCTCCATCGTTGAGATGACATACTTAGATATGACTTTTGTTGTGCCTGCAGAAATTGAGCTCGATTTCTACGGCACAGAAGGCTTCGGTGCTGATGGCATCGACATTTGCGGTGATAAGCTCGAATTTGAAAACAACGAAGGCACATATACAGTTACTGTGCCGGCAAATTACACAGAAATCAGCTTCCGCGATAACGAAGGCAGAGGTGTGTCTGTCACAGCGGCAGAAAATGCTGAAATTGTACTCCGCGAAGTTGAAACAAGCCTTGTGAACATTGCAGATGCTGGTGTTGAAGGCACAGTAAAGGTTTCATACAATGGCCACACAGCAGCAGGCAGTGATAATAAGTATCTTCTTGCTGTCGGTACAGAATACACATACACAGGTACACCAAAATCAGCTTCATATCTTTCTGCATCAAAGACAGAAACTCTCGAAGCAGGCGAAAATGCCCAGTCTGTTGTCATTACAGTACAGCTCAACAAGCCTCTGAGCATTACAGTCCCTGACGGCGCAAAGGCTCAGCTTTATAAGTATAATAAGTATTATGATAATACCGAGCTCAATGCCGAAATTATCAGCGAAAATGACAACGATACCACAACATATCAGTTTGTTGCTGATACCAAGGCAAGTGGTGCATTTTATATTTACCGCGTTTCCATGGAAGGCAAAATTACCAAGGCAGGCTGGGTAAAATGGGGACAGCAGGAAATTACAGTAACATATACTGAAAATGATAAAGAGCCTTCCTATCGTCTCGACGATTATTCGCAGACAGGGACGAATAACAGCGGTTTCACAGAAGACAGCGTATTGCTTAATGTCAACAGACAGAATCATCTTTCGATGAATGTGGGTGATAAAAAGACACTCAAGGCTTACCGCGCTTGGGAAATCATTCCTGTCAGCTATAATAACTATATTCTCACACCTGATTTTCACTTCAATATCCTTTCCGGTGAGGATGTGATTTCGCTTACAGAAAAGGCTTCTCCATCGACAGCCGATGGCGACTGGATGACAGTCACAGCCCTTAAGCAAGGCACGGCGATTATCGAAGTAACTTATGATGCAATTGAAGTAAAGGGCGGCGATTACGACGGTGTTTACGGTGCATCTGACCCTAACCGTACAGGTCTTGTTGTTGTAACAGTAGGCGGAGAAACTCCTGATGTTATTTTCGGCATCAAGGGCAAAGCGAGCCAGGGAAGTGTTGTCTATGAAAACTCCACACCAAAGGCATGGGATGCCGAGTTTGATACACTCTACTTCACAGGCGAAAGCGGCGAAATCAAGCTGACACCGACTGTAACTGACGACACAATTACAGAGGTTGCAGTTTCCAACGACATGGGTGCAAACTGGACAGTCCTTACATCAAACGAAAGCGAATACACAGCTAAAATCGCATCTGGCAACAATATTATCCGTGTTACAACGGAAAAGGGCGTGGCATATCAGATTGTACGGGGTGACAAGGTAACTGTCCGTATGTACAATATGACAAACGATGGTCAGCCATTTGCGGCAGGCGACACAGTACGAGTTCACATCGACGGTCTCCACACACCGATTCCAAAGATGGCAGGTAACTATAATCCTGGATACGGCGGAAATACAGATGGATACAGCTCGCAGCACATGTCATTTACATTCAACGGCAGCCGTGTAGACGGCGCAGGCGCTCAGTATAACTTCATAACTGCGGCAAATTATGTTGATATAGTAATTCCTGAAAATACAGAGGAAACAAGCTTCAACCTGACAGACGGATACATCGGCGTCGGTATTATCGGTCTCACACAGTTTGCCGACGGAGGCGACAGCCATAGAAACATTCCTGACAGCGGATGCAGCACAAGAGGCAGTAGTACTACATTCAATACACGCAGTATGCTCCCTGACATCACAGTTGAAATCGGTGGTATTCCAACAGGCAACACAGCTCCGTATGTCCGTGAAAAAGCTCCTGAAACAGCATCTGTAACATTGGGCAAGACATACGCTGTCAACCTTCCTGTTGTTTTTGAAGACCGTGAAAACGATGAGCTTACATATAAGGTAAGCATTGACGGCGCTGAAGCAGTCGAAACAGAAGGCTATTTCACATACACACCTGAAGCCGAAGGCGAATACGAACTCACATTCACAGCAAGTGACGGTGAGTTTGAAGTTTCCCACGTTATCATTCTCACAGTAAATCCTGCGTTGCCGCAGAATCCTGCAGGCGGTCCTGATTTCGGCTTGTCCGCCGATGAAATCGACGGCTATGTCTACATAAGCTTTACAGATAAGGGCGAACGCGTCGAAGGCGAAAGCGGTGTCACATATCCTGAACCTCTCGGCACAATCATCGGCCGCACAAAGGTGCCTTACACAGAAGGCGATACAATCGCCGATGCAACACTCCGTCTGCTTTATGCAAAGGATATGACAGCATCTTACAGCGGCAGCACAAAGAGTGGTTTCTATCTCGGCGCAATCGGCAACTTCACAGTTGACGGCATCGACTACGATTCCTTCGGCGAATTTGACGCAGGCGTTGGCTCAGGCTGGATGATCACACACAATGACGTATTCATCGAATACGGCGCATCTGAATTTGAAGTGGCTGACGGCGATGTCATCAAATGGAAGTACACATGTCAGTATGGCGCAGACATCGGTGATCCATACTTTGATAGCATGGGCGGCGCATCGGCTCTTCCTGGCACAGGCTCGGGCACAACAGAAATTGTTCCTGAAGTAAAGGTTGAATCGGACGGCAGCGCAAAGGCAGAAGTTTCTGACAAGGAACTGAAGGATGCTATCGCACAGTCCAAGAGTGAAGAAGCTCCTGTTATCACTATTGCGCCTGAAGGCGGCGAAAATGCAGAAAGCCTTACAGTTTCCATTCCTACAGATACACTCGCAAAGGTATATGATCAGACAAATGCTTCGGTAAATATCGAAACAGCGCAGGCAAGTGTGGTCATTCCTAATGAAGTGATTAAAAATATCACAGAAAATGCGGAAGGCAGCACAGTTTCGATTATTATTGAACAGAAGAAGCCGGAAGACACAAAGGCTGATGTACTCACAGACAAGCAGGCTGAAAATGCTGTGATTGTAGAAGTCAAGATCGTTTCCAGAGATGAAAATATCTCTGAATTTGCAGAGGATATCCACATTGAAATTCCTGTAAAGTCGGATAAGCACGATAAGAACAAGGATTACAGAGTGTATATCATTCATGATGACGGTTCGAAAGAATGGACAAGAGGCACAAGTATTTCTGATGGTGACAAGCACCATGTGCGTATCAGAACAAGAAAGCTCAGTACTTTCATTCTCACTGATATCGTAATGGAAAAGCTTGCTGACATTGAAAATCACTGGGGCATTGATGCCATCAACTTTGTCTATGACAAGAATATCATGACAGGCACAAGCGGCACAACATTTGAGCCTGACACAGTGCTCAGCCGTGGTATGCTGGCAACTGTGCTTTACAGACTTGCAGGCTCGCCTGAAATCACAGCCGAAAATCCATTCTCCGATGTAAAGGCTGACGAATGGTACACAGATGCAGTTATCTGGGCATATGAAAATAAGATCGTTCAGGGTTTTGACGGAAAGTTTGACCCGAACGGCGACATCACACGCGAGCAGTTTGCCCTCATGCTTATGAATTACGCCAAGTTCAAGGGTATCGACACATCGGCAAAGAACGACCTCTCTCAGTTTGCCGATGCAGATGATACAAGCCTCTGGGCACTGAATGCAATGCAGTGGGCATCTGAAATGAGCTATATTACAGGCAGAGACACAGGTCTTGCACCGAAAATGTCTGCAAACCGTGCAGAAACTGCAACAATTCTCATGCGTTTCATTGAAAATAAATAAGCCATATTTGCTCTCCACAAATAAAGGCGAAAGAAAAGCGACCCTGCGCGCCGGCAGGGTCGCTTTCGAAAATTTTACGAAAGGATGAAATTATGAAAAAAATCATCGCTTTAATGCTTGTTTTTGCAATGCTTTCATCGGTAAGCCTTGCTGCCGATACAGCTTCGACAGCGAAGTTTATCGCTGAAACCGTCACAGCTCCGCAAGTAGGCTCGATAGGCGGCGAATGGGCAGTAATCGGCCTTGCCCGCTCCGGCTATGATATGCCGCAGGAATACTGGGACAGCTATTACACCCGTGTACTCGAATACATTGAAAACTGCGGCGGCGTGCTCCATAATAAAAAGTACACAGAATACAGCCGTGTTATCCTTGCGCTGACAGCTATCGGAGCAGATCCGAAAAATGCCGCAGGCTATAATCTGCTCGCGCCGCTTTCTGATTTTGATAAGACGGTGTGGCAGGGCGTAAACGGTCCTGTCTGGGCGCTTATTGCCCTCGACAGCGGAAATTATCCATCCGATATACGGCAGAAATATGTTGATAAGATAATCGAAAGTCAGCTCAATGACGGCGGCTGGAACCTTACAAGCAAGGGCAGCGGCGACAGCGATATCACGGGTA
>SVKW01000039.1 GCA_015068285.1 Oscillospiraceae bacterium
TGCCACGCAAACATTAAGGTGTGCTTCGCACAGATTTAATAAGCGGTACGTCGAGGGCGCCGTACCCTACATATTCCTTCAGGAGGGATCAGAATGTATACAATATATAATGAATATATCGTGACTGACGACGGCGAAATGCGAAAAGTCATGGCGCTTTGCCGCAATAAGAAGGCTTACCCTGAAAATCTCATTTCCTGCATTTCTCTCGCTTTCGAGGACGGCAACAATCTGGAAAATTTTATAAAAAAGCTTCGCAACGCTCCGCCGAGAAGCTTTTCCGGCAATGTTGTACGATATTTTTCTGATTTTTTCGGTAAAATTTTACTTGATCTTGAAAAAAAATATGCTGAACCTCTTGATAAACAGGGGGGAAATATGGTATCATTATTTTTAGCGGATAGAAACGAGATACATATTATGCCGGCAGACGGAGAGCTGACAATATATTTCCGCATCGGCGGCGGCAGCTATGACGAGGTTATGCAGCGTTATAATCAGCTTAAAGAAGCCGCTCTCGCTCTTGTCCAACAATATTCGGAGGTCTGATTTATGTTAAATAAGAAAATAGTAATCGGCGTTATCGCAGCCGTTGTCGTTCTTGTATGTGCTCTCGCTATTTTCCTCAGCCCAAGCGCAGGTGTTGAGGATTATTCCGAAGTTCTCACAAAGTACTTCACAGCTTATTATGTAAAGGCAAGCGTGCCTGATATTCAGGAATGTATGCCAAACGAGCTCAGGGAAGAAGCTGACCTTGCTTTCACTCTCGGCGGCACAGTCAATATTCTTTCCGGCTATAAGCTCGACACTCTCGACCAGGTGGGCGAAGACGCTGTTGTAACTGTTGAAATCACAAACAAGCCTGAGCCAAAGGCTACACTCCGCAACCAGTACAAGATGGAGTTTGCAAATGTCGGCATGGCTGTAAACACAGAATTTGACGTCAACATCAAGGGTTCTGCAGGCGAGCTCAACTTCAACGGTTATGCTGATCTCGTTCAGATCGAAGGTCAGTGGTACCTCACAAACTACAGCATCCCTCTCTACTCACAGGAATAATCTATGAACAACAATCTTATTTCCGCAATTATAAAAAGGCTGAGACATAAGATAAATAACAATAAGGCACTGAAGATAATTTTATCTTTGGTGCTTATTTGTCTTATAGTATATGAAATCCACTCGATGGGCGGGCTTGAGCCTTTCCTCTCCTCGCTCACAGGGCAGCAGCAGACAACAACTTCATCCACTCTTACAACTGTTGCTACCGAGCCTACAGAAGCTCCAAAACCTAAGGAGCTTGTCATAACAATGCTCGATGTGGACCAGGGCGACAGCATTCTCATCTCCTACGATGACCACCATATGCTTATCGACACCAATGTGACTGAATATTACGGCAACGTAAAGGATACTCTCACAAAGATGGGCATCAAAAAGCTTGACTATCTTGTGGCAACCCACCCTCATGCCGACCACATCGGCTCAATGCACAAGGTGCTTACAGATTTCAAGGTCAATAAATATTATTACACAGACTGCGATACAGGCAAGTATACTTATGAAAATGCTATGGACTACGCTCATGAGTATGCAGGCAAGGTGGAGCTTATTGCCAGAGGTGACAAATTCAAGCTGGGCAAGGATATAGCATTCACTGTACTTTCCCCTGTGGAAGGCGTTGAAGCCAACAATGTAAACAACGCTTCTGCCGTGCTTTTGCTTGAATGGGGCGATTTCAATGCCCTGTTTATGGGCGATGCCGAAAGCGATATTGAACTGGATCTTGTCAAGAATAATCTTATCCCTGATGTGGACCTTCTCAAGCTTGGGCATCACGGCAGCTACACCAGCTCCCATAAAGATTTCCTCAAAGCATCAAAGCCTGAGGTGACACTTATTTCTCTCGGCAAGGATAATGAATACGGCTACCCTCATCAGGTGACACTCAACAAGCTTGAGGATATCAAAACCAAGATTTACAGAACAGACCTTGAAGGCAATGTGACAGTCACCGTTGGCGAAGACTGCAAAATGAATGTAAAGTAAATATTTCAGGGACGGATATTTTCCGTCCCCTATTTATTTTTTTGAAATCCTGTGTTATAATCGTTGTATAAAATACACAGGAGGTGCTGTTATGGCATATAAAGTCAACGCCAATATTTGCGCATGCTGCGGTGCTTGTGCAGATGCTTGTCCGATGGAAGCTATCGAAATCAAGGCCGATGCTGCTTACATCAATCCGGATCAGTGTATCGACTGCGGAAGCTGCGCTGCATCCTGTCCTCTGGACGCAATTCAGCCTGAATAGAATACATAAAGCCACTCCATAGCGAGTGGCTTTTTTGTTTTGCTCCAATCTGGTTTTGTGTTTCCGCGGACGAGCAATGCTCGCCCCTACAAAGCTTGTGAAGATGGGGTGGAGAGATCCTTCACATTCGTTCAGGATGACATAGTTAGGCAGCTTGTGCAAGCGGGGTGGAAAGATTCTTCGTATTCGTTCTGGCTGACATGGCGGCCTTGTACACCCTATTTGAACCTGTCCTTGTGCATTAAAGTCGCTTCTGTTTTCTCCCCTTTGGGCATGATATCGCTGGCTAACTCATAATTCTTATCTTCCTTTGACGACTTTTTGTCATTTTGCATATCTTTTTTCATATTAGCCTCCTTTAATTTATGGAATTAAAAATATTATTTGCAGAAATTTTGCATTTTACTCTTTTCAAGCTTGACAATGTGTGATATAATATACTCATAAAATTTTTATGGAGGTGCTTTATGGCATATAAAATTTCTGATGCATGTGTTTCCTGCGGTGCTTGTGCAGCTCAGTGCCCAGTAGAAGCTATCAAGGAAGGTGCAGCTCACTACGAAATCGACGCAGATAAGTGCGTAGGTTGCGGTGCTTGTGCAGCTCAGTGCCCAGTAGAAGCTATCAAGGAAGACTAATTTCTTGATCTATTTGGTCTGCTAACAAATAAAAATGCCGCTATAAGATTACATTTTCTTATAGCGGTTTTTTATATAAAAGTCAATTTTATCATAAGGAGATAAATATGGAAACCAAAAGATTTCTCGATTATAAAGAAAAAATCATCTCAAATGTAGGACGCGCTATCGTCGGCAAAGATGAGATCACAGAGCTCGTTCTCATTTCCTTCGTCTGCCGTTCTCACGTTCTTCTCGAAGACGTTCCTGGCACAGGCAAGACAATGATGCTTAGAGCTTTCTCAAAGAGCATCGGCGGCGACTTCAAGCGCATTCAGTTCACTCCTGACCTTCTGCCTTCCGACCTTACAGGTATCAACTTCTACAACCAGAAGACAGGCGAATTTGAATTCCGTCCGGGCCCTCTCTTCGCAAACATCATTCTCGCCGACGAAATCAACCGCGCAACACCTCGTACACAGTCTTCCCTCCTGGAAGCTATGGAAGAACACCAGATCTCCATCGACGGCACAACACGCCTTCTCGAAAGCCCATTCATGGTAATGGCTACACAGAACCCATTGGAGTCCTACGGCACATTCCCTCTGCCTGAAGCTCAGATCGACCGTTTCTTCATGCGCCTCAAGATGGGCTATCCTAACAGAAACGACGAGCTTCTCCTTCTCGGCAGAAAGAGCACTGTCGACATCATCGAATCCTTAGAGCCTGTCGTTACATTTGAAGACCATGAATATGTGATGGAACACTATACAGACGTTACAGTTTCCCCTGCTGTCGGCAACTACATCATGGATATTATTCAGGCTACACGAAACGATACACGCTTCTCCGCAGGTATCTCCACCCGCGGCGCTATCGCATTCTATAAGGCTTGCCAGGCTAAGGCTGCTCTCTCGGGCCGTGATTTTGTCATTCCTGAAGACGTCAAGTACATGGCTCCATTCGTTCTCACACACCGTCTCTCTTCGGGCGGCATGATCGGAAATGCCGATGTTTCCGAATATCTCATGAAGCTCATCAATAAGATCCCTGTTCCAATGGAGTCTGACAGATGATCTGGGTAATAGCCTTCCTGCTCATCATTGCGATGGTGCTCAAGGATTATTCCCTCAAGCATGTTCTCGAAAAGGTCACCTATCTTTCGCGGGCTGACAATCAGGTCGTCGAGCCGGGCGAGGAGTTTTCTGTCACAACAACCCTTCACAACAACAAGTGGCTGCCTGTCACATACATAAAGCTCTCCGAGCTTATTCCTGCGGCTCTTAAGGTTGTCGACCAGGATGTGGACAAATATTACACATTCAGCGAAAACGGCAGAATGATAAGCACAACTTATCTCATGCCTTATCAGAAATACACCCGCTCATACAAGGCTTCCATCGACCAGCGCGGAAGATACTTCCTCCACGGCGCAACTCTCTACGGCGGCGATATTTTCGGTATCGACGAAACTGTCGAGCACGTCACTCTCATGGAGGAAATCGTTGTACTGCCAAAGTCCCTGCCTGCAGGCAAGCTTGACGCTGTGCTGGGCGGTTTCTTAGGTGACTTTTCGGTCAACAGATTTATCATGGAGGACCCAATCCTCACCATCGGTTTCAGAGATTATACAGGCAGAGAGCCAATGAAGGACATCAACTGGCCTCAGAGCCTCAAGGCAAACAAGCTGATGGTCAAAAACTTTGACCACACTACAGATTTATCGGTAACTGTTATCCTCAATGTTGAATGCTCGGAAGACGGCAAGGAAATCAATTCCGCCCGTCAGGAAGCGGCATTCAGCGTTGCACGATATGTTTGCGAATATCTGGAAAACAAGCGCATCAAATACTCTTTCACAACAAATGCCACCGCTGCAGGCGCTATCGGCAAATGGAATACCATTACTGAAGGCTTGGGCCGCCGCCATCTTTACACAATTATCGAAGGCCTTGGCAGAGCTACATACGACAGCACACAGCGTTTCGGCAATATTCTCGAAAAGGCTGCATTCCAGTCGGAAAACGGCAGAGCGCACATCATCATCACTCCTGATATGCTGCCTTGCTGGGAAAGCGCATACAGAAAGCTCTATACTTCCTGTGACGGCCATGTGACCGTTATCCGCGCCTGCGACTATGTAACAGAGACAAAGGAGGATGAATAATGGAACTTATATTCGCGGCAAAAGCCCTCTCCTCCTCTGCCTTCCTTTTCTTCTTCGGCTCATACGTTTCGCTTATCTTCCGTCTTGAGCCGAGTATCTTCCCGGCATACGGGCTGATAGCTTTCGGCACATTCCTGTGCGGTATTTTCGATATGAAAATCAAGCCGTCAGCGCGATACTTCCCTCTTATTATCGTCTTTGCTTCGGCGTTATGGATAAACGATATTGCATCCGGTCTTATCATCGGGCTGAATGTCCTTTTCTCTACCGTTATGATTGCAAAGCAGGCATATTTCCCGACTTACGGCGAAGCTGCCGACGAATTCAAGCGCAACATCAAGATAATTCTTTTCCTCATGGTGTTCTCCGCGGCATTCGGCATAACCAATCTTCTCGGTTCGTCTGTTCTGCCTTACACGATAATCTATATGATTTCAGGCGTCTGCAACCTTTCCATGCTTCGTCATAACGACGAAACTCTCAAGGAAAAGCGTTTCAGAATACTCAACACATCCATTCTGGGCGGCACCTGCCTTTTAGGCTTCTTTATGGCGACAGATATGTTCATGCAGTTCTGCACCATGATACTCAAAGCCTTCGGCAAGTATGTTTTCGGTCCTGTTATGATGGCGATAACAACCGTTTCGTCCTATATTCTTCTCGGCTTCACAAGCTTCCTTGAAGACACGGTTTTCGAGCTGATGAAATCGAAAAACGGCAAGGGACTCACATTTGAAAACCTCAGCGGTCTTGTGGACGACAACAAGTTCACAGGCAGACGAAGCGTTCTCGATGTGGTTTTCGCCGTGGTTGTTGTGGTTATCATCGTTGTCATCGTTGTCGCTCTGTTCAGAAAGATGCTCAAGGCTTCAAGCAGCCGTTCATCCCGTCCTGCAGGTGAAACACGCACAGTTGAAAGAATCCCTCGCGTAAATTACGACAAGGACCTTTCCAATGAAGTCAAGGGCATCCGCAATGTCTACCGCAAATTCCTCAATCTGCTGATAAGCAGAGGCATTGACATTCCGAATTATTTCACCACTCAGGATGTCAACGGGCAGATCACAACCGAAATCCCCGACAAAAAGCTTGCCGAGGAGCTTCGTGAGTATTATATTCTCGCTCGCTATGGTGAAAAGGAGCTGAGCCGTGAAGATCTCAACAAGGCAAAGCAGCTCTACTCCAATATGAAAAAGAGGAAGTAAATTATTCCGTCCCAATGGACGGAGCGATATACGCTTCGCGTGTGATATTCACCTTCGGTGAGCGATATATGTGCACGCACAAGCGATATATTTGCTTCGCAAATGTTTTTGCAAAATCTCTTTGCCTCCTTCGGGTCGAGGGAGGTGGCTTGCGTCAGCAAGACGGAGGGGTGTAGGGCGTAGCCCGTCTATTTAATCGTGAAGAAGCGGCAAATCCCCTCCCCTACAATATAGTCTACAAAATATTACCCGTAGGGGCGGGTTTCCATGCCCGCCCGCAATCCCTTATCTATCTACCACAAAAAATAATTTAAATTACACCCCCTTAACCGTCATTCGATGGCAGAGGGGAAATATGGAGGAACATAAAAATGAATGAATTTCTCGCACGCGCAAAGGAAATCCTTCCTGAAACTATCCGTGTACGCCGCACAATCCATCAGAACGGCGGTATCGGCTTTGACCTTCGTCCAACAGTAGACTTCCTCAAGGCTGAACTCAAGAACATCGGCATCGAAGCTGAAGAAATCGTAGACTGCGGTCTCACATTCACAATCGGCAAGGGCGGCAAGACAATCCTTCTCCGCGCTGACATCGACGCTCTCCCAATGATGGAACGCTCCGGCGAAGAATTCGCCTGCACAAACGGCACATGCCACTCCTGCGGCCATGACCTTCACGGCGCTGGTCTTTTCGCAGCTGCAAAGATGCTCAAGGAACGCGAAAATGAGCTTGAAGGCACAGTAAAGTTCATGTTCCAGCCTGCTGAAGAAACACTGCAAGGCGCAAAGAAGATGGTTGAAGCAGGCATCTGCGAAGGCGTTGACGCTGCTATGGCTATCCATGTTGGCTCCGGCGGACCACGCAAGACAGGTCATGTTCACGTTACACGCGGCGCTTGCTACGCAAGTGGTGACAAGGTGACTATCACAGTAAAGGGCACAGGCGGCCACGGCGCATATCCTCACTCCACAAACGACCCTATCTCTATCGCTGCTTCCATCATTCTCAATGTTCAGCGTATCCAGGCTCGTGAAATTCCTGCACAGGCAATGAGCGTTATCAACTTCTGCTCCATCCACGCTGGTACAGCAGCTAACATTACACCTGAAAGCGTTGAAATCCTCGGCACAATCCGCACACTCGACTCCAAGATTCGTGAACAGGCTCTCAAGCGTGTCAAGGAAGTTGCAGAAGCAACAGCTAAGATGTACAATGCTGAAGCAGTTGTTGAATACGATGAAGCAAATGCACCACCAGTTATCAACGATGCAGAGCTCGTTAACCAGTTTGCTGAAATCTTCAAGGAAACTGTCGGCGAAGAAAATGTTGAAGTTACAGACAACCGCTCTGTAAACGGCTCCGAAGACTTCGCTTATGTTGGTGAAAAGGTTCCTGCAGTTATGGTATCCTGCGCTTGCGGCTGCCGTGACGACGGTTACGATTCTCCAATGCACAACCCAATGGTTCGTTTCGACGAAAACGGTCTTGCATACAGCTCCGCTCTCTACGCAAGCACAGCATTCAACTGGCTCAAGAGAAATAAGTAATTATTGCAAAAGCCTCCCTTGTGTAAATGGAGACTTATACAGAGTAAAATCCAGATAAAAAATAAGAGGTTTGGTATGAAAAAGGTACTTGGTGTTCTCGGTGGTATGGGTCCTCTTGCAACGGCTGACTTCTTCACAAAGGTCGTCAACCTGACAAAGGCTTCCTGCGACGGAGACCACATTCACATTCTTATCGACAATTATCCTCAGATCAAGGACAGAACAGACTATATCGTCAACGACGGCGAAGACCCATTGCCACAGATGATCGAAGGCGTGCGCCGTCTTATGATTATGGGCGCAGAGGTCATTGCAATGCCTTGCAATACTGCTCATTATTTCGCTCCTGCCATTGAGGAGATCACAGGCTGTGAGTTTATCCACATTCTCAAGGTCAACGCAAAGGCGGGCAGAGAGCGCTACGGCACAGACAAGAAGGTTGGTATTCTTGCCACAACAGGTGTTTTGCAGTCTGGCGTTTATGCCAGAGCTTTCGCTGACGAAGGTGTCGACTGCATCTTCCCTCTCCCTGACCAGCAGCAGAAACTGCTCAAGTTCATCTATGATGTAAAGGCTGGTATTTATCCACGCGACATCAATGAATTTACAGATATTCTCGATTCGATGCTCGAACGCGGCGCTCATTATTTCGTCCTCGGCTGCACAGAATTGCCGCTGATTTCCGAATATTTCGGTCTGGACAAGAAGTATGAGCTTTTAGACAGCACACTCGAACAGGCAAGAGCTGCTGTGCTCGCCTGCGGCTATGAGCTCAAGGGCTCGGTCAGCTACGACGAAGAATAATTTCATATTGAAAAAGACCTCCTTATGGGGTCTTTTTTTATTAAGTGTACTTCGTACATGAAGAAATGAAGCAGCCTGCGGCTATGAAGTGTTTGCTCTGCAAACATTAAGGTGTTGCTGCGCAACGAATTAAATAGGCAGACCGCCCGGGAGGTCATTCCCTGCAGTATATCCTTTGAAAAAGGCGAGGCTTTGCCGGTCCCTATTAAAGATACGTCATTTCTGACGAATGTGAATATTCTCTGCCCATTTAGCATTGAACCCTATAGCCTTCTCCTTGAGGAGAAGGTGTCAGCGAAGCTGACGGATGAGGTGTCCTAAATCTTTTTTACAAATCGTCTCACTTAAATAACAAAAACTCCGCGTGTGCGGAGTTTTATTTTTATGTTGGCTGTATTGCGCCCGGAGGGACTTCTCTGAATGTAATATGGTCCACATCGTCTATCGTATTTCTGAACCATTCTTCAGCGCTGTCATCAAGGGGATATATACCGATTTCAATAACTCCGTTCATAATATCAAGCATGGTCGCATAAATCTGATACGGCTCTTCCCTGTCTTTTTCCAGATCAGATACCGCATAATTATAAATCTTCTCTTTAGTACAGACCAGCTCACGTATATTGCGCGTACCTTCTTTGAAAATCAGGGCATCTGTGCCTGCAAACTCTCTCATCTCTGCCTTTGCCATTTCAGCGCGGATTATACCGATAAGCGAGCCGCCGTTATAGCCGTCAGCAAGCTGAACCACTATTCTTCTTCCGCTTTTATAGGCGCCTGCGTAGTATTCGGGGTAGCCGTCAGGCGTTATGCCGTCGGCAGTATAACGGCTTTCATCCCCTTTGTCAAGCTCTCTGAGGCTTTCAAGGATATTCGCATAGGCATCTGTCGTGTCATTCTTATCATATTCGGGGGCAAAATCATTGACATGGTAATTTTCAATGAAAATCGACAGCAAAATAAGTATGGCAGTTATAACCGCAAAAACAGTACGATTTTTCATGTTTATGCCTCCTTTACAGATTATTGTTAAAATGGGAGGAAAGATTCTTCACTTCGTTCAGAATGACATACCATACATAGGGTACGACATTTATGACGTACCTCCTTATTTAATCCGTGGCAACGCCACACCTAAACTCTCAACTCTCAATTCTCAACTTTCAACTCCTGCAAAGTGCATGAGATTCTTCGGGTTGCGCCCTCAGAATGACAATAATATTGAATTATTCAAACACCTGCTCGGCGTTTTCTTTAAGGCGTTTCTTTTCTTCGCGCTTTATCGTTGCTTCCTTGAGGAGGGTATAGGCTATCGAGGTTATCGGCACGCCAAAAAGCATACCAGTTGCCCCTGCAAGACGTCCGCCGATGATGACAGCCGCCATTACCCACAGCGAAGGCAGGCTGACCTTTTTGCCCATTACCTTAGGATAGATTACATTTTCCTCAAACTGATGTAAAATCAGCAGGAAAATAAGGAAAATCAGCGACTTCATTGGGTCGACAACAAAAATCATAAACACGCCTACGATGATACCGACAAAGCAACCGACCACAGGAATGAGGGCTGTTACGCCGACCAGAGCGCCGATGGCAGCGGCATACGGCAGGTCTAAAATAAACATTCCGAGGAAGCACAACACGCCGAGAATGACGGCTTCAATAGTCTGCCCCACAATGAAATTACGGCTGATATCGACAGAAACATGGACTGCGTGTAAAATCCAGTCCGCGACCTTTTCAGGCAGCCAGGCTTTGATGAGCCTTTTGGCATCTTTCTTGAACTTTTTCTTTTCAAAAATGATATAAATTGCAAGAATTACCGAAACAAAACCGTCAATCGCAAGATTTACAACCAGGCTGATGGTGTCGATAGCAGTATCGAGAAGATAATCGCTGTTGCCGCCCATGTATTCCAGAATGGTGTCGATGAGCTTTTCCCTGTCGGTGCGCATAAGCATATCGCCGAAAGGAATTTTTTCAAGCAGACGACCGTCGGTTTCGGCTATGAGATTTTTAAGCTCATTGACCGAGCTGAACACAACTCGCACAGCTTCCGAAAGCTGCGGAATGATAAGCATTGTGATGCCGACGATTACAGAAATTACGATGGCAAGGGAAACGACGAGGGCAAGAGGCTTGCGGAGCTTTGCCGCCCATGCTTTTGTGCATTTTTTCAGCAATTTGCGCTCGAAAAACTGCATAGGCAGGTCGATTATCATTGCAAGACAGAAGCCGACTGTCAGCGGCAGGAACAGATCAGAGAGCCAGCCGATGGCTTTTGCGATGACGTCGAGATTCTGCACAGCGAGGAAAAGCAGGATGCAGACAGCGCCGACGAATATTGCCGCCATTGCTTTTTTATTGGATTTTATATCTTTCATAAATATTCACCCTATGATTTTGATGCTAATATTATAAATGATAATGGGTGATTTTACAATAATAAGTTTGATTTGTGAAAGAAAATTTACAAATTGGGACAGAAGATCAAAAGAAGTTTGTCATTCTGAGCGAATGCGAAGAATCTTTCCTTTCCATCAGCACAAGCCTTGTAGGGGAGCCGCTTGCCGCTCCCGAAAATAACATAGGGGCGGGGTTTCCCCGCCCGCGGGAGGCGGAACGCCTCCCCTACAATAAGATTGATTACCGAAGAATGGTTGTAGGGGCGAGCATTGCTCGTCCGTATTTTTTCGGGAGGGCGCGGAGACCCTCCCCTACAATAAGACTGATTACTGAAGAATGGTTGTAGGGGCGAGCATTGCTCGTCCGTGTTTTTTCGGGAGGGCGCGGAGACCCTCCCCTACGTATTTCAAGTAAAATAAAAAAGGACAGGCGAACCTGTCCTTTTTATACATGATGTGAGAGTTCTGGATCTGATTAATTAGATAACACCCTGTTCCATCATAGCCTGAGCAACCTTCTTGAAGCCAGCGATGTTAGCGCCTGCTACGAGGTCATAGCCCATGCCACATTCTTCAGCAGCCTGTGCGGATGCGTCGTGGATGTTCTTCATGATGGAGTGGAGCTTTGCATCAACTTCTTCTGGTTCCCAGCTGTAACGCATGGAGTTCTGAGCCATTTCGAGAGCGGATGTAGCAACACCACCAGCATTAACAGCCTTGGATGGAGCAACGATCTTAATGTTCTTCTGGAGATATTCGAGAGCTTCGTTTGTTGTTGGCATGTTAGCAACTTCGATGTAGTACTGAACGTTGTTCTTTACCATATCTTCAGCTTCCTTCATACCGATTTCATTCTGGTAAGCACATGGCATGCAGATATCAACTGGGATATGCCATACCTTGGACTTTGGAATGAATTCGCAGCCGAACTTGTCAGCGTAGTCCTGAGCACGGTCACGACCGGAAGCACGCATTTCGAGGAGATACTTGATCTTTTCTTCTGTTACGATACCGTCTGGATCATAAACTGCGCCGTCTGGTCCGGAGATTGTAACAACCTTACCGCCGAGCTGAGCAACCTTTTCGCAAACGCCCCAAGCAACGTTACCGAAGCCGGAAACAGCAACTGTCTTGCCTTCGATTGTATCATTGTAGTGCTTGAGAACTTCTACGAGATAGTAAACTGCGCCGTAGCCTGTAGCTTCTGGACGGAAGTAGGAACCACCGTATGTGAGGCCCTTACCTGTGAGAACACCATTTTCCCAGCAGCCCTTGATTCTTCTGTACTGACCGTAGAGGTAGCCAACTTCGCGGCCGCCTACACCGATGTCACCAGCTGGAACGTCAACGTCTGGACCAATGTGTCTGTAAAGTTCTGTCATGAAAGCCTGGCAGAAACGCATGATTTCTGCATCAGATCTGCCGCGTGGGTCGAAGTCAGAACCACCCTTAGCACCGCCGATTGGGAGGGATGTAAGGCTGTTCTTAAATGTCTGTTCGAAGCCGAGGAACTTCATTGTGTCGAGTGTTACGGATGGGTGGAAACGGAGACCGCCCTTGAAAGGACCGATAGCGCCGTTGAACTGTACGCGGAAGCCGCGGTTAACGTGAACCTGACCAGCATCGTCTGTCCATGTAACACGGAATTCGATTGTTCTTTCTGGTTCGCACATTCTTTCGAGAAGACCCATCTTTTCATATTCTGGGTGCTGTTCAACGATTGGTTCGATGCTCTTAAATACTTCTTCTACTGTCTGGATGAACAAAGTTTCGCCAGCGTTACGTGCCTTAACTTCGTCCAAAACTTTCTGCATATAAGCGTTCATGGGTTTTGTCCTCCACAAATTATTTTTGTGCATAGTCGCACATCATTGTACTTTAATTTTATAGCTTTTCACCATAAAAGTCAAGTCATTTTAGTAAAATAATCTTGAATTCCTTTTCTTTTTGTTTTATACTTAAATAAGTTCAAGAATATTTGATAAAGGGGTCTTATGAAAAGAGAACTTTTATATACAATTTTACCAACTGACGAGGGTATGAAGGTGGAGCATGTGCTGAGAAGCCGCCTTTCTCTTTCGGCAAAAGCCATACGCAGAGCCAAGTTTCTGGACGACGGCATCATGCTTGACGGGGTGAGGGTTTTCACAACTCATCTTGTAAAGACAGGGCAGGTGCTGACCTTCAACCTTGAAAATGAGGACGATAAATCGGACAATATCATTCCTGTCAAGGGGCCACTCAACATCGTTTACGAGGACGAGGACCTGCTTGTTGTCAACAAGGGCAGAAACACTCCCGTCCACCCTTCTCTCGGGCATTTTGACGATACGTTAGCCAATTATCTCACCTATTACTATGCCGAAAAGGGTGAAAACTTTGTTTTCCGCGCTGTCAACCGTCTTGACGGCAACACAAGCGGGCTTATGATAGTTGCCAAGACCTCCCACACCCATAAGGTGCTGGGCGAGCAGTTACACACCAATAAATTCGAGCGCACATACGAGGCTGTTGTCTGCGGTGTGCCGAATCCTCTTTCGGGCACTGTTGATGCCCCTATCCGCCGCAAGGAGGAGATGGAGCTTATCAGAATCGTCTCCCCTGACGGGCAGAGGGCTGTCACCCATTATGAAACTGTCGGTACTTATGGCGATTACAGCCTTGTGAAGCTCAGGCTTGAAACGGGGCGCACTCACCAGATTCGTGTTCACATGGCACACATCGGCTGTCCTGTTGCCGGGGATTTTCTCTACGGCAAGGAGGAGGAAGGGCTTATCGACGGTCACGCTCTCCATTCAAAGACGCTCACTTTCGCCCATCCGATAACAGGCGAGATGATGCATTTTGAGGCTGATATTCCGGAGGATATGAAGCGGATACTGGAAATCGGAGAAGTTGAGAGTTAAGAATTAATGGTGGGTTGGTCAGGTTTTCGGGAGCGGCAAGCAGCTCCCCTACGATTTATATGTCATTCTGAACGCAGTGAAGAATCTCCCACGGCTCGCGGAATCCTGTAGGGGCGGGTCTCTGCGCCCGCCCGCGGGATGTCGACAAGCGCCATCCCCTACGGGTTTGTGCGTAGGGGCGAGCATTGCTCGTCCGTATACGGGAGGGCAAGTCATTTCAATATTCAAAAATAAAACATAGTTTTGTCACAAATAAGTTGTACTATATAGGTGTTGAAAGTAGTTCATACGAAACTACCAACCATACCATCCCCTATAAAACAAAGCACAGAAAGCACGGTCATCCCCCTTAGACCGTGCTTTCGCCCTGTTTTGGGGATAATTTTCCACAGCATAGTTTTGTTAAAATAATCTTACATTAAGAAAGACACCCCACAAGTAACCTCTGATTAAATCAGCGGTTGCTCACGGAGTGCCTTTTTATTTTATCTCATACTGTCGACTGTGTCCCAGACATTCATATAAATATCTGCGCTGCCATTCGGTATTGCGCCGATTCGCCACAGCGAAATATCGTCAACTCCGAACATCTTAGCCAGCTCGATTTTGTCGGCGATGCTTCGGGCATCTTCATACCACAATAAAATCTGCTGTCCGTTCTCGGTTGTATACCATGCATACGGATTGCGGTATGTGTCCGAATAGATTATCTCTGTATCAGCCTGCGAAAGCCTCTGTGCCACAGTTTCCATAGACGGGTGAATAACCTTGCCCTCTGTGATACGCTTGTTGCGGGCGTTCCATGCGGCTGTATTTGTTACGCTGAGAGCAAGAGTTATCTTGTCTGCCTCCACCTCAACCGTTATCGCCCTGAGGGCTGTATAGACCTCGCTGAAAGGCGTTACAGGCGTTGCGATATAGTCGGTATTGAGCAGATTTGACGGCAGATTATTCGGGGCGTAATCGTGAGCCATAAGTATAATTTTATGGCAGATTTCCC
>SVKW01000040.1 GCA_015068285.1 Oscillospiraceae bacterium
GGTCGCCGCCTGCGTGAGCTGTGATGCCCTTGAACTTGAATTCAGCAGAGTTGAGAGCAAGACCGCCCTTGAGGTCGACTTCGTTTGTTGTGCCAGGATGGAAAGCGATACACATATCGAGCTCATCGAATGCGCCGCCTCTTGCCATAAAGCCCTTGCCGACGAGAAGCTCTTCTGCAGGACAGCCGTAGTAAACGATTGTGCCTTCCTTGCCGGATGCTTCAAGCTCAGCCTTGAGACCGATAGCTGCGCCCATGTGAGCTACGCCGAGAAGGTTGTGACCGCAGCCCTGACCAGGTGCGCCTTCTGTGACAGGCTCTCTGTGGGAGCAAAACTTCTGGCTCATACCAGGGAGAGCGTCGAGCTCGCCGAGGAGACCGATTACAGGCTTGCCGTGGCCCCATGTAGCCTTGACAGCAGTAGGCATACCGGAGACATTGCGTTCAACCTTGAAGCCCTGCTTTTCCATATATTCTGCAACCCAGTTGGAAGCATTTCTTTCAAGAAATGCAACTTCAGGGTTATTCCACATATCGAGGCTGATTTTGTTCAGCGCCTCGCGTTCTTTTTCGATTGCTTCTATTGCGATATTACCAAGCATGATAATAAAATCTCCTTGTTTATTTTTTCGGGAGCAGCAAGCGGCTCCCCTACGATTTTATATGGTGTGGCAAAGCCACCAATTGAGTAAGTTCTCTCCTTCCACCACCAAAGGTGGTCCCCCTCCCTCGTCAGAGGGAGGCAAGAGATATGGTGTGCTTCGCACAGATTGAATAAACGGTCTGCGACCTACACCTCATCCGTCACACTTCGTGTGCCACCTTCCCCTCAAGGGGAAGGCTATACTACAAAACAGGGGAAGGAGATATTCCCCTTCCCCTTGCGGATTTATTATGAAACAGTAATCGCTGAGTAAATCAGAGTGCATTCAGCGGCGAGATATTTTTTTGCCAGATTGGCTAAAAGCCGCAGGCAATACTTTGTGTATTAACGAGGATTTTTAGTCAATTATGGCGGAAAAAGAGCCGCCGATGGATGTGCTAATGATTTATGAAGTGATTACATATATTAAGGAACTGGGATTTCTGCTGGGATTGGGCAGATGTACTTCTTGCCGCCCATTGCAGCGTCGAATTCTTCCTTAGCTTCCTTGAGGATCTGAGGATCTTCGATAACCTTGAGTGCGCAGAGAGCCATAGCACGTGCTGCGTGTGTCATACCCTTTTCACCGATGGAAGAACCTGTGGAAGCTGTGATCTGCCAGCTGTGGCCTGGAACGCCGAGAGCGTAGCAAGCTGTATTGAAGAATACGCCCGGGCAGATGTGCTGAACGTCACCAACGTCTGTGGAGCCGCCGCCGGAACCGCCGCGGATTGGAGCAACGCCTGTGAAGAGATGGTCATTACGTGTGAGACCTGTCATTTCAATGCGCTGTGTCCAGTTTGGTTCGGAAGCTTCGTTGAGGGACTTTGCGAATGCGATTTCTTCTGCTGTCCATTCATCGTATGGAATTTCGTGGAGGCAGTCGTACATTACATTAACGAGTCTCTTGTTGTTCATTGTTTCATAGCAGCCGCCCTTGAAGTCGATTTCAACTTCTGTTTCTGTCATCATAGCTGCGCCCTTAGCAACCTTAACCAGTCTGTCATAAACTTCGTTTACCAGTTCTCTCTTTGGAGCGCGGACATAGTACCATACAGATGCTCTGTCAGGAACGATGTTTGGAGCCATACCGCCGTTTGTGATAACGTAGTGGATTCTTACGTCTGTCTTTACGTGTTCACGGAGATAGTTTGCGCCGACGTTCATAAGTTCAACTGCGTCGAGAGCGGAGCGTCCGTTATATGGGTCGCCGCCTGCGTGAGCTGTGACGCCCTTGAAGTTGAATACTGCAGAGTTAAGACCGTTGGAAACAGAAAGACTTGTGGAGTTCATTGCAGATGGATGGAATGCGATACACATATCCAGTTCATCGAATGCGCCGCCGCGAGCCATAAAGCCCTTACCTGTGAGAACTTCTTCTGCAGGACAGCCATAGTAGATAACTGTGCCTTCCTTGCCGGATGCTTCGAGCTCTGCCTTGATACCGATAGCGCCGCCCATGTGTGCGACAGCGAGGAGGTTATGACCGCAAGCCTGACCAGGAGCGCCTGCTTCAACAGGGTCCTTTGTTGCGCATACCTTCTGGCTCATGCCTGGGAGAGCGTCAAGCTCACCGAGGAGACCGATGATTGGGTGACCGTGACCCCATACAGCCTTGACAGCAGTAGGAACGCCGCCTGCGCCTACTTCTACCTTAAAGCCCTGCTCTTCCATATACTTTGCGATCCAGTCGCAAGCCTTGTATTCGCGATAAGCGATTTCAGGATTGTTCCACATATCAAGACGGATCTTGTCTAAATCTGGACGCACTTTTTCAATAGCTTCATAAGCGATTTTTCCGAGCATAATTGTATCCTCCATAATTTAATTTGTTTTTAATCAAAAACCGATACTGCCGAAACAGTACAGTTGTTTTGTCTGAAATAAGATGCGAGATTGCCTATAGCCTTCACGCTGTCCTCATTCATATTGAAGAGCAGACGGGACGACGAGCGTTTTTTGATGTGATTTTTCACATTCGCCACCATTGTCTGGTACTTGCCCGAAACATTATATGTGGCGCTCACCGCTTTATAACCCTTCTGGGTAAGCTGATTTTCCAGCTCATCTGTCAGCTCCTTCTGATTTTCAACGAGGACCATATTTGTCTTTGTCATTGTCTGATTTCTTATCGCCGAATTGGTGCTTTCAAGCTTTGCCATATCCCCTTCCCACAAAATGCCGAGGGAATTGCCGCTGACATAAATCCTGCGGACAGTCTCGCCGTCAAGGGCTGTCTTTTCATCCACATAGAATGTGGCTTTGAGATTTCTCGCCGCAAGCTCGGCTATCATGGCATCTGCCTGAGCGCCGTCTGTGCATCTGATTGCAAGGCTTACGCTCTTTTTAACCTGAGATGTGACATTGTTGTCAGGCTCATCAGGTTCATCCGGAATGTCAGGCTCCTCATTCATATATGCCCTGTTGTATGCGATATATAAGTTACGCATTGTTTCGGCATTTTTCTCAAGGAAAAATGCATCGTCATAGGCAGGAATGCCGTCGTTTATTCGGACAACACCGCCGAGAGACGAGGCTGAAATATATGAATAATTGAGGGAAAACTTATTGCAGACCACCTTTGCAGGCACATATATCTTTCCGTTTCGTCTGATGGCTGAAATCACAGTATTGCCGCTTTCGTCCTGCGCTGTGCCGTTTTTCATATCAAAGGCGATGTTGCGGTCATTCTTGTAGAGAATCAGCTTGTCAAGGCTGGAATTATATATGCTTTTGATGCCGAGAAGTCTTGTAAAAGTTTCCGGCAGGACATAAACTGTGCCTCCCGAGCGAATCGGGACATTATTCGGCGTCGGCGCAAGCTGTATAACGTCGTTTATCGCTGTGAATATCAGCGGATTTACGGCGCTTACCGAGATACTGCCGACAAGAAACATCAGGATAAGACAAAAAATAAGTTTCTTTTTCATACCCCTTGTCCTCCATTGTAACTTGATTATAACACATGATTCATAAATTTGCTACTGCTTTTTTCAGTTTTTTTGAATATTTTTCATAATTATATATTTTTACGGCAGACCTGCTCAATCTTATCCGCCGCGCCCTCTGCGCCGCTGCAATTTTTAAAGCTTTCTGCAATTCTTCCGGCATTTTTACGGTACTTTTCATCGTTAAGCAGTATTTCCACAGCGGAATAAATATCATTTTCATTCCCCCTTATACCTGCGCCAAGCTGAAGCACCCTTTCGCAGACGCCTTTCTGCTCGCTTGTGACGGGGAGCATTGCAAGAGGCACACCGAAATACAGCCCTTCGCTGACGCTGTTCATTCCGCAATGGGTGACGAAGGCGTCGGCTTTTTTCAGCACAGCAATCTGGTCTACGCTGTGATAAACGCCGATATTTTCAGGCAATTCGCCAAGCTTTGAAATATCGGTATCCTGCCCTGCCGAGATTATCACCTGAATGTCCTTATCAGCAAAGGCATTGATGCACTTCTTATATAATGTAAGCATATCGTTGTTGACCGTGCCCATTGATATATATACAAGCTTTGGCTTTTTCTTTGGGATTTCATTTGCCGTTTCACGCAGGACAGGGCCGACAAAAGCATATTTTTCATTAAAAGTATCGGCGCACGGTTGAAACTGAGGTGAAGTATAGACTATCGTATCGGTATTTTCATCGTTGGCTATTATGTCGAGAATGGATTTCACAGGATAACCTGCATTCTGCAGGCGTTTTATCTGCTTATTTACCTTTGGCATAGCGAAAATCATTCTGAAAAGGTCGGCTAAACTCTGCTTCATAACCTTTGACGATTCCTTGTTGAAGGCAAACGTTGTGGTCGAACAGACGAATGGAATACCCAGCTTTTTCGCCGCTGCCTTGCCCCACACAGCCATCGAATCGGCAACAATGCAGTCAGGGCGAATCTCCGCCATGTGTCTGCACACAATTTCATCGAGAGCAAGAGTTGTGTCGACAAGCACCCTTATGGAAAGCGCCATATCTTTGCCGATTTTCGCTCCCTCCGCCTTGCTCAGTTTCATTTCGCCGTCATATTGGTCGCAGGGAATAAAAACCGCCCCTGCATCCTCGATTTTCTCGCGCATCATCTCATAGGAATAATACCACACCTGATGACCGCGTTTTACAAGCTCACGCACAACGCCAAGGGTGGGATTTGTGTGCCCGTGGGCAGGAATACAGAAAAACACGATTTTGCTCATTTTATTTCTCCAACTCATCAAAAATTCGGCTTATGTACTCCTTCTGCGCCTCTTTCGGCAGTATGGCAAGACCGCGCTTTCTGTCACCCAGGACGAGAATCGTGTCGCCCGGGTGGAGGTCAAACATATCTCTCGCATCTTTCGGAATGACAAACTGCCCTTTCTCGCCTATTTTTACCGTCCACGCAAATTTATCGTCGTGATTTCTCATTGTGCTGCTCCCTTTCAAAAAGTATGATTAGTTATACCAATCATACCACAGGAATATAATTGTGTCAAACAAAAAAGGAAGGCATTGTGCCTTCCCTTTTATTGATTATTCTTCTTCGATTACGATTTCTGTTGCGTCAATTTCGTCAAGAATCCGGGCGATAACCTGCATTGTAGGCTTGCAGCCATCTTCCTCTGTGCGGTATTTATCCTTGAGAGGAATGCAGTTTTCGCTGCCGCACTTTTCACGGACTGTATTGATATAAAGCTTTGTCTTTTCTCTCAGCATCTTGCCCTGATATTTATAACCAAGAGCGGCAACACCGCCTGTAACGCCGCCGCAGACGATACCCATATTCAAGCCGCCGCCAAAGCCGCGGAGCATATCTTCGTTGCCTTCCTTGCCGAGATTCCACGCTTCATTTGCCGCAAGGAATGTTATCTGTGCGCAGTTGAGCTTAGGCGCGCCCTCCGGACGAGTGATATACTTGTCGATTACATCAAAAACTTTCATGTGTATTCCTCCTTGTAGGTTTGAGTTTTTCTTTTATTTATTATATCATATAATATACATTTCTGCAATATTTTCTCTTGACTTAAACCCAACTTTAAGTTATATAATATCAGTAGCAAAAATAAAGGAAGGTAATATATGGCAAATTTTTTCGCTAAAATAATCGAGCCGCCCAGAGACATTATCCCGAAAGAGCGGCAGATGTTTTCCAATCAGGATTTAAAGAAGCTCATCATTCCTCTTGTCATTGAGCAGGTGCTCGTGATGTTTGTCGGTATGGCAGACACAATGATGGTATCACACGCAGGCGAGGCGGCAATTTCGGGGGTTTCTCTCGTCGATATGATAAACGGCGTTTTCCTCTATGTATTCAATGCTCTTGCGGCAGGCGGCACCATTGTTGTATCCCAGTATATGGGATCAGGCGATATGGACAAAGCAAAGCATTCATCCAGCCAGCTTGTTATGATTTCAACCCTGCTGTCATTCATTTTCTTCGGATTTATCATGCTCGGCAACCGTCCTCTGCTCTCTCTGCTTTTCGGACAGATTGAAGCCGATGTTATGGATGCGGCGCTGACATATCTTGTAATCACAGCCTTTTCATTCCCGTTTATGGCGCTTCACAGCGCCTGCACAGCTCTTTTCAGAGCGATGGGCAACTCAAAGCTGACGATGAAGGTTTCTCTCGGCATGAATATCCTCAATGTTGTCGGCAACGCCATCGGCGTTTTCGTGCTTCAGGCAGGTGTTGTAGGTGTTGCTATGGCTTCGCTTATTTCACGCGCGGCGGCGGCAATAGTCATGTTTGTGCTTCTGCTCGATAAAAATAAGGTTATACATATCAGAATCGGCCAGATTTTCACATTCAACAAGGCGCTTCTCAAAAAGATTCTTCACATTGCCATTCCAAACGGCGTGCAAAGCGGACTTTTCCAGATCACCCGTGTACTTCTGACAAGTATTATTGCCACATTCGGCACGGCGCAGATTGCCGCAAACGGCGTTGCTGTTTCGATAGACAATATCAACACGATTATCAATTCGGCTGTAAGCATGGCGATACCCACTGTAATCGGACGCTGTGTCGGCGCAAATGACTATAAGCAGGCGACATATTACGCCAAGAAAATGCTTCTTATCGCCCAATTCAGCTCGATAATTCTCAATGTTTCCCTCTTCCTTTCCCTGCCTCTCATTCTCAATATGTACGCCCTTTCGGCTGAGGCAACGAGATACGCTTATATTCTCGTTTCCATCCACTCGCTGTGGACAATTCTTCTCGGCACTTCTTCCGGTCCTCTGCCAGCGGTGCTCAATGCGGCCGGCGATGTGCATTTTACAATGAAGGTGGCGGCGGCAGGCCTTATCATAGGCAGACTTCTCTGCTCCTACATTTTCTCCATCACCTTCGGCTGGGGTATCATCGGAATGTGGATTGCAATGGCTACACATTGGAGCTTCAACAGCTTCTTCGGCTACTACCGCTTCAAATCGGGCAAATGGATGGACAAACGCATAGTTTAACATACAAAAGACCGCCATTATGACGGTCTTTTATTTTACAATAAACTAAAACAGCAGCATTATTCCGGCAATGATTGCCGCGATAAGCGGATTTACAACAATCGTGCTTATCCATTTGCCAATCATTATTTTTGTCGGTATGTATGGCTTCAGATCTTCCGTTCCGGCTATTTCCCAGGCTTTTGTTTTTCCTACCCAATACCAATCTACAAAGAAGCGGTCAAACAACCCCTGAATCCACAAAATAACCGACATCTGCCAGAAAGCCTCCCAGAATCCCGAGGCTCCGTTTATTCCGTAAACCATAAGAGGCGGCAGAACGAATTGCGGCACAAACAGCGCAATACTGCAGATTATAAAGTTTCTTCTGATTTGTTCTCTTGTTGTCAGTCCCAGCTCAACAACCCGCTGCTGCACATCTTTTTCATACAAAAGCACCAGACCGACAGGGCCGTTGGCAATTCCGACCACGCAGACTATCAGAAGCGCAAAGCACATTACAACTCCTTCGGCTATAAGCAGCATATAAACAATCCCCCTTCGTCTGTTTTACAATTCAATCAGATAGGCTCTGCACGGCGAGCCGTCGAAGCCTTTGATATTGAGCGGTGCGGCGCTGAGGAAGTATTTCCCCTCCTTCGCTTCATCGAGAACAACCCCTTCAAGCAGGACAATATTCTGCGAAAGCAGTATCTTATGGACAGCCATCGGAGCGTTTTCATCGCCTACGCTCTGGCTTTCGTTGCCGATAAGCTTTATTTTATGGTCGGCAAAAACCTTTGCCCCATCGGGCATCACAACGGCATTGCCTTTTATAAGTATGCGGTCAGGCGCGCCTGATTTTACAGCTTTTTCCATAATTTCTTCGGCGGCAGCGGCATTTGCCTCGCCATCGTGCCAAGCCACATAGCAAATGCCGACAAAGCTTTCCAACGGGATATTTTCAATGGTATTGCCATCATTTATAAAGTGAAATGGCGCATCGACATGGGTGCCGTTGTGGGCGCACATTGAAAATGCCGACATATTATAGACATCGCCCTTATCCATGCTGACAATGCGCTCACTTTTCGGCGCAGGGTCGCCCGGATAGACCTTGCACGAAAGAATTTCCTGCGAAATATCGATAATTTTCATATTTTACTCCTTGTATACCGTCATAATGCCCTTGTTAACCTTGTGGAAATGTCTGAGCTGTTTTTTATGATGGCAAAGCTTTTCCCTGCAGTTTGCACAGTGTATCGCCCCGTTGGTCTTTTCGGAAAATCTCTCAGGATATTTATGCACATAAATTTCCCACACGACAAGCAGGGCAAGAGCCATAAAAAGCAGGCTCCATGTGTAGTAATCGGGAATGAAAATGAATGGCGTGAACATCATTGCAAAATCCCAGTTATATATTCGGCAGGTGGTGCAGCATTTGTTTTTCATAAACCAGGTCTGGAAAGGGCAGAAAAACAGAATGCATATCATATCGCACACCGAGTAAAAAAGGCTGATAAGCAAAAGGATACCCTTATCAATTATATCGGCAAAGTAGAGCGCACCGATTATGCCGTTGAGAATTATCCACGCAAAGACAACAGCCGCCGTGGATTTTTTGCTGTCCAGCTTGATTTTTTCGATTTTTGTCGGAATGAAATTGCGTCTGAATTGCTTCTGACAGCCCATGCTTTCAAACCTTGAGGGGAAGAAACGGAGCGCCATTTCAATGACGAAAACTATCCATATAAGGCTCATAAGGACAGGCATTTTTGCTATATGTCCCATAAGCGGCAATTCAAGCTGTGCAGGATTCGTGATATACATAAAGAGGGCGGCAAAAAAGAGAAAGGAGCGCCCCGCAAGCTTTGCATAGTGCATTTTTGATATACCTGACATAATTCCTCCCAATGTGAGTTTATACATCAATAATAGCACGGTTTTGTCGGTTTTTCAATTACCACTCATCCTTGTCCGTTACTTTTTCCGGCTGCTTTATGAAGACATAATTGCTCTCATCCGAGCGTGATTCATCGAAAGTAAAACCGAGCTGGGCGAATGATTTCATACCCTCCGGATTTGTGATATTATTTTCAGCCATATAGCGCACCATAGCTCCTCTTGCCATCTTGCACATGGTGCCCTTCTCGATAATTTTCCCATCTTTTTCCTCTCCGAAGATAACCGAAATCATTTTTATGCCCTCAGGGAGGTGTTTTGAAACAGCTATGCTGTATTCTTTAGATGCAAGGTTAATTATGCAGTCATTATCCTTGCATATTTCCTCACAAATCAAGTTATTCCAGTATGAGTAAAGGTCTTTTGCTTTACCCATTTTCAGCTTTGCCTGCATTTCAAGACGGTATGAAACCACGCCGTCAAAGGGGCGCACAACCCCGTAAAAGCCCGAAATTATGCGCAAATGCCTGTCTATGTAATCAAGCCCTTCTTCATCGAGCACACCGGGCGCCATATACTGATACTGTATGCCCTCGTAGGCGAGAATCGCAGGAGTCAGGTCCCCTTTGAGATTCATGCGTCTGAGACGCTCTGTATTGAGGGCGGCTATGTCATCGTTGCACTTCCAGAGCTTTTTCAGCTCGTCATAGCTCATAGCCTTGAGAGCCTGCATAATCTCTTCGGTCTTATCAAGAAAGGCAGGCAGAGTCTTCCATTCAAGCCCGTCATCGTGGCGCATCTTCTTGGCAGGCGAAATAATTATCTTCATATTTTTTCTCCTATCCAGCGGCAGATATCGTTTATAACCCTGTCTGCCGTGCCGTTTGCGTATTCATGGAAAATATCATGGCGCGCCTTTTCATAGAGCTTCAGCTCGACATCGCAGAACCCTCTTTTTTCCATATTATGTAAAATCTTAACGACGCCTTTTCCCATATCGCCCACAGGGTCATCCTTGCCCGACATAAGCAGAACAGGCATGGACCTGTTCCAGCCGATGCATGCGTGCTGCTGACCTGTCCGTTTCATCGAGGACAGAAGCTGATGAAAAAGCCCCGACGAAATGTCTCTGCGGCAGGCGTCGTCATTTAAGTATTCGTCAAGCTGAGCCTCGTCAGAGCAAAGCCAGTCAAAGCCTGTGCGTGTCAGCTTGAACTTATTATTATATGTTTCAAAGGACAGCTTGCGGACAAGCGGTGTGGTATTGTCGAAGCCGTTTTTCGTAATCTGTGTCGACACAATCAGCATGATAATATCAAGAATAAGTGAAGGCTGACAGCCTGTGCCGGCAATTATTGCACCGTCAATATCCTTAGGATGTCTTGAAATATATTCACGCAGAAGGAAGGAGCCAAGGGAGAAGCCAAGCATAAAATATGGAATATTCTGGAATTTCTGTTTGAAAATACCGTGGATTATTCTCATATCGGTAAGGCTTGCTTCCCAGCCATCCTTGCCCAGGGTTGCGATATTGAGTTCCGATTCATTGAGCCCATGGCCCCTCAGGTCAAAACCGCAGACAGCGATGCCCCTTGAGGTCAGCTTTTCAGCCAGCTTATCATATCTGCCGATGTGCTCGGTCATGCCGTGGGTTATCTGCAAAACAGCGCGGACATTTCCATCGGGAGTACACGCAACGCCGTGAAGCTTTGCCTCCCCACTTGCGCCGAAAACAAAATCTTCTCTTATCATATTCATCCCCCTTTCGGGCTTCTTTTTATTATATGATAGCAGATTTTCGCATCTTATGCAATGTTTATCACAAATGTTCAAAATTGTGACACGACAAATGTGCTTTGAATATGATATTATAAATCAAAAGGGGGGAATTGCATGAAATCTTCACGAAAAGCCCGGCGCAAGCTGAACAAACAAAATATCAAGCAGGCGATACGGATAGAAGTGCGGGAGCACAGGAGCTCTTTCATAATATTCTGTATTTTACAGATACTGGTATTTATCACATTCATTCGCCACGCAATGCGCGGCGATTTTGAATCGCTCTTTTTCTGCGCGCTGACATACATACTTTTATATGTGCCAAGCTGGCTGCAGGTGCGTCTGCGCATAGAAATACCGCCTTTGCTTGAAATATGCATACTCTGCTTTATTTTTGCCGCCGAAATACTGGGCGAAGTCAACGCATTCTATGTCCGCATCCCCGGCTGGGACACTATGCTCCACACGATAAACGGCTTTCTTGCGGCCGCTGTAGGACTTTCTACAGTTGTGCTTCTCAACGACAACGAAAACCTAACCTTCGAGCTTTCTCCCCTGTTTCTCGCTCTTGTGGCATTCTGTTTTTCCATGACTATAGGCGTGTTGTGGGAGTTTTTTGAATTCGGCATGGACCGCTACTTTTGTCTTGATATGCAGAAGGACAGCATTGTAAACGTCATCAATTCTGTCAAGCTGGACCCAACCCTCACCAACTCTGTTGTGTCGATTAAAAATATCACCGATGTTTCTGTAAACGGGCAGAGTCTCGGTCTGGGCGGCTATCTCGATATCGGCATTGTAGATACGATGAAGGATCTGTGGGTCAATTTTATCGGCGCGGTCGTATTTTCAGTTATCGGCTTTTTCCATGCCAAAGGCAAGGGAAACAAAGTTAAAAGCATTATGCCGAGCAAGAAAAACGACAAGACAGATTATCTCAGGCAAATACGCGAAAACAATAAATAAAAGCAAAAGCACTCCGGACGGAGTGCTTTTCTATTACTTTTTGTTCATTCTTGCAATGAAAAAGAATATAAGAAGAACGGATACAACAGCCAGAATCTTTTTTGACATAGAATCCCTCCCTATCTGTTGTCACCCCAATATATCAGCGCCAGCACGCCGGGACCTGCATGAGCTCCGATAACGGCGCCGATCTGCCCAAGCCTGATATTGATATCGGGGTATTTTTCCATAAGCTTTGAGCGTATCATATCTGCCTTTTCATAATTGTCGCCGTAGCCGATAAAAACAAGCTCGCTGCCGTTTTTATCAAGGCTCTCAAGCTTTTTTACAAAGGTATCGATAAGCTTCTTTTCACCTCGTATCTTCTCCCTTACAGCAAGCTTGCCGTCTTCGTCCACATGGAGTATCGGCCTGACATTGAGCATAGTGCCTACAGCCGCGCTGACAGCCGAAAGCCTGCCGCCGTACACAAGATACTGCAGGTCATCAACCGTAAACCAGTAGCATATTTTATGGGCGCTTTGCTCTGCCCACGCCTTAATCTCATCAAAATCCGCCCCCGCCTGCTGTTTTGCCAGAGCTTCACAGACGAGTATGGCAATTCCCACAGTTGCGCCCAGCGTATCGATTACGGCTATTTTCCTTTCGGGATATTTTTCAGCCAGTTCATCTGCCGCTATTTTTGCCGACTGCATGGTCCCCGACATTCCCGATGAAAAGCAGAAATAAATCACATCGAGTCCTGCACTCAGGCTTTTTTCAAAGGCATTGCAGTAATCGCAAACATTTATCTGAGATGTCAGCGCCTTTTTCTCTTCACGGTATATTTTATAAAATTTCCCTGTGGAAATATCGCCGTTTCTGCCTATCATATATTCCTTTCCGCCCATTTCAACCTTCATCGGTATTATTTCAAGGGGCGGCAGGCCGCAAAGCAATTCTTCCTGCTCGTGCATATCGGCGGTGGCATCTGTGTAAATGCGGTATGCCATTACTTGCCTTCTTTCCACAGCTTGTCGGCTGTTTCCTTCCATGCGGCAGCATAAATACTTGTTTTGTCACAGAGATGATCGACGCTTTCAGGGTCCTGATAATCTGTATTGACAGCGCCTGTCGACTTTACCATACTGCGCAGATATTCAGGATTTTCCAGCATAGGACACGGACGGAGCATATTTTCATTGAATGGCTGATTGCGTCTGTATGCCATAAAGAGAGGACTTCTCAGCGCATCAAGCAGGCTGACATCGTGGATATTCACATTGGAATAATGGATGAATACGCAAGGCTCAACATCGCCCTTGGCATTGATGTGGAGATAATTTCTGCCGCCTGCGATACAGCCGTGGACATACTCGGCATCGTTCTGGAAGTCCATTGTAAATATAGGCTTTGTGTTTCTGAAATTGCGGATATTTCGGTATACAGCCTCACGCTGATATGGCTTCGGAAGAAGCTCTACCGCCGCAGAATTGCCCACAGGCATATAATGGAAGAACCATGCAAACAGCGCGCCCTTATCTATCATAAGGTCAAAGAACTTTTCGCCGCTGATGTCAGCATAGTTTACGCTTGTATAGCAGGTTGAAATGCCGAACGGAAGCTTATTAGCTTTGAGCAAGTCCATAGCCTTCATAACAGAGTCATAACATCCCTCGCCTCTGCGGCTGTCGTTGGCTTCCTTAAAGCCTTCAAGGCTGATGGCAGGGACAAAGTTTTTAACTCTCAGCATTTCCTTGCAGAAGGCTTCGTCAATGAGTGTGCCGTTTGTAAAGGCGAGGAACATACAGTCGGGGTGCATTTCGCAAATCTTCACAAGGTCATTTTTTCTCACCATTGGCTCGCCGCCTGTGTAGATATACATATATGTACCCATTTCCTTGCCCTGTCTGATTATCGAGTCGATAGTTTCAAGACTGAGATTGAGATTATGTCCGTATTCGGCAGCCCAGCAGCCTGTGCATTTCATATTGCAGGCAGAAGTAGGGTCCAAAAGTATTGCCCACGGCACATTGCAATCGTACTTTTCCGATGTTTCATTCTGCAGAGCGCTGCCTTTAAGGCTGGCATTCCAGAGGAAGTTCTGGAAAAACGCCTTTCTTACGCCCGGGTCAAGCTCATATAATTTCAAAATGAGCTGATACCAGTTGTTCTTTTCGCTTACGGCAGTTTTAATTGCATCTCGCTGATGCTTATACCAGTCATCCGGCAGGAACTTGTCTGCCAGCTCGAGCAGTTTCGGAATATTTGTTTCAGGATCGCCTTCAATATATGAGAGAGCCTGATCAATAGCGAATTTCTGCATGATTTCCTTTAATTCTTTACCCATAATTACATTTTCCTTTCGATTTTAATATGGGTATATCATACCGGAAATCGGATTTTTTGTAATTGGTCAAAGGTAAACAGTGTCGTAATTTAAGACAAATTCTCTACCTGTGATATTTTTGGACATTTTTCATTTATGTCCTTTGGCTCATACATATATAATATGCTATGATTTTCATAGTGAGAGGCTATTCTGCCATGTTTTTTATCATATCCGCCGACCTTACAAAAAGTATTTTCAGCTTTGGAATAAAAAGGTCGGGATGCATTGGTTCCCTTTCCAGCAGCCATCTTTTTATGGCGCACACTATTGCATCACAGAAAAATCTCACGAACATATCCTCAAGCTGTTCATCGTCTATCATCTCCGTAAGCCTCATCCTCACCCTTGGAAATAATATTTCGGCAAAATGCTCGGAAAAACAGTTCTGCTCGTTTATGCGCAGGACCTTGCGGTAAAAACTTTTGTTTTCATACATATAACTGCACACATCCTCTAAAAGCGTCCATTTTCCTTTCTCTGCGGTGTTCAGCTTGGGATATGTGCCAAACTCATAATCAAAAATCCAGTTTACAAGGTCATATTTATCCTTGAAGTGATAATAGAAGCTTTTTCGGTTCATTCCGCATTTTTCACATATATCGCCTACGCTGATTTTCCCGAAAGGCTTATCGTTCAGCAATTCTTTCAAAGCGCCTGCCAGCGCTTTTTTTGTAATGTTGGAATCAGGCATTTTTTCTCCTTTCTCTGTATTAAAAAAGACCTATCTGCCCTTAAACAGATAAGTCTCGTCAATTAAGATAAAACCAGGATGGCTCCATGATGTTGGTATATCACACTTTGTGTCGACTACTCCCTTATATTTGTCAATATTATACCAAAAAATAAATTGTTTTAC
>SVKW01000041.1 GCA_015068285.1 Oscillospiraceae bacterium
TCCGTTTGGAGCGTGGTGGAATGGAATGCCCATCTTTGTAAGCTCGGCCTTTATCGTTTCGAGAGTGTTGACTTCCTTGCCCGAAAGCTCAGGATTTTCGTGGAAATGACGGCGCATTTCTATCATATATTCATGGATATTCTTTGAAAGTTCGAGAGTGTTCATAGAGTCCTCCTTGGGTTGTTTTATTGGTTAAATTATACTATATCAGCCGAACATTGGCAAGAGAAATTATGGAAAACATTGAAAATGTCAAT
This sequence comes from Oscillospiraceae bacterium, assembly GCA_015068285.1. GTDB lineage: Bacteria > Bacillota > Clostridia > Oscillospirales > Butyricicoccaceae > SIG471. Next base: position 258 of record SVKW01000041.1, read on the forward strand.
AAATTGATTTAATAGACGGGCTACGCCCTACACCCCTCCGTCTTGCTGTCGCAATCCACCTCCCCTTAACAATGGGAGGCTATATGACTTGTGCCATCGGGGCGGAGATTCCTCGTGTGAAACGGGGTCCCCGGGCGACCTGTCGTCTGAGATGAAAATTCGGAATGACAGTTTTATTTCTTGGCTCCCTCTGACGAGGGAGCTGTCGAGCGTATGCGAGACTGAGGGAGAGAATTTTATCAAATCCGTGCAGAGCACACCGCACTTCTTCACTATTCACTATTACTTATAACTTTTTCTGCGGGAGGGCACTCCAGACTCTCCCCTACGATTAAATAGACGCCTACGGCTACACCCCTCCACCGTTATTCCAACGGTCACCCTCCCGATAAACGGGGTCCCCGCAAAACCTGTTTTGTGGGGTGAATAGCAAGGGGAGGCTAAAGAGGCTTTTGCAGAGACTGAATACCACATAAAAAAGACGGCCATTTCTGACCGCCTTTTTCTTTTGCCTATCTTACTTGATAATTTCTGTTACTGTGTAGTCTGCGTCTCTTACTGCCTGAGCGAGCTTTTCAGCCATATCTGCCGGTGCGTTCATTGTAGCCTGCTTTTCTTCAAGGCTTACAACAACATCAACTGCGCCTGCGCCTTCGAGAGCGTTCTTAACGTGCTTTACGCAGTGCTGGCACATCATGCCTTCGATTTTGAGAGTGATCATAGTGGTGTTCTCCTTTTCTTCTGTATTGACAATATTATTGATAACGATTTTTTCTTCCTTGCATACTGCAATATCGCGCTGTGTCTGTGCAGAGCCGTCTGCCTTGTTAGGCATAAACTTTCTCAGGCGGAGGGCATTTGTGACGACGAATACCGAGCTCATGCTCATTGCCGCTGCGCCGAACATCGGAGTGAGCCTGAGACCGATGCCAGAGAATACGCCTGCCGCAAGAGGAATGCCGAGACAGTTATAGAAGAATGCCCAGAAAAGATTCTGCTTGATATTTTTGATAACAGCCTTACTGAGACGGATTGCCGAAACCACGTCGAGAAGGTCGTTCTTCATAAGGATTACGTCTGCCGACTGAGCCGCAACATCTGTGCCCGAGCCGATGGCGATACCAACATCGGAGCGTACAAGAGCAGGGGCATCGTTGACACCGTCACCGACCATAGCGACAGTTTTGCCGCCCTGCTGGACTTCGGAAACAACTCTTTCCTTGTCCTGTGGAAGTACGTCTGCGATAATACGGTCGAGATTGAGCTCTCTGCCGATGCCGTTGGCTGTGCGTGTGTTGTCGCCTGTAAGCATTACAGTTTCTATGCCAAGCTTTTTAAGCTCGTCGATAGCCGCCTTACTTGTGCTCTTTACAACGTCTGCAACGGCGATTATGCCGTAGATATTCTTGTTCTTTGCGAAAACGAGAGGTGTCTTGCCTTCGTCGGCAAGCTTTTCAAGGCGGTCGTTTACTTCGCTTAAATCGACGCCTGCTTCATTCATAAGGCGGGCATTGCCTGCAAGGAATGTGTCTCCGCCAATTTTAGCTCTGATGCCCTTACCTGAGATAGCTTCAAAGCCTGTGGCTTCCTTAAATGCAACGCCGTCTTCCCTTGCCTTTTCAATGATAGCTTCGGCAAGCGGATGCTCACTCATACTTTCAAGACCAGCCGCAACTGCGAGGAATTCCTTTGTGTCGACTGTAGAGAGAATGTCGGTCACCTTTGGCTTGCCTTCTGTGATTGTGCCTGTCTTATCGAGTATAACAGTCTTTACGCTGTGGAGAGTTTCGAGAGCTTCGCCAGACTTGATGAGGATACCGTTTTCGGCACCCTTACCTGTGCCCACCATAATGGCAACAGGTGTTGCAAGACCGAGAGCACATGGGCAGGAGATAACTAAAACTGTGATTGCAGAGGAGAGGGCAAATTCAAAGTCCTTTCCGAGAGCCAGCCATACAGCCGCTGTAACAAGGGCGATACCGATAACTGTCGGCACGAAAATGCCTGCGATTTTGTCGGCAAGCTTTGCGATAGGAGCCTTTGTGGCGCTTGCTTCTTCGACAAGCTTGATGATCTGGGAGAACGTTGTATTTTCGCCAACTTTAGTGGCGCGCATCTTGATATAGCCCGATTTATTGATAGTAGCGCCGATGACTGTCATGCCCACTTCCTTGTGGACAGGAATGCTTTCGCCTGTGATAGCCGATTCGTCGACGCTTGTTTCGCCTTCAAGCACAACGCCGTCGACAGGGATACTGCTGCCCGGCTTGATGATTACGATGTCATTGAGGATTACTTCTTCGGCTGGGATTTCGATTTCCTCGCCGTTACGCTCGACTATAGCTGTCTTTGGAGCCATATCGAGAAGCTTTTCAAGGGCTTCACTTGTCTTGCCCTTGGATTTTGCCTCTAAGAATTTGCCGAATGTGATGAGAGCAAGAATCATAGCTGCCGACTCAAAATAAAGGTCCATGTGGTATTTCTTGACCAATTCCATATCGCCTGCGCCTAATCCGTAGCTCATTCTGTAAATGGCAAAGATGCCGTAAACGAGAGAGGCTGCCGAGCCGATGGCGATAAGAGAGTCCATATTAGGCGCTCTGTGCCAGAGGTTTTTAAAGCCGTTTGTGAAATACTTGATATTGATGCCGATTACCGGAAGGCAGAGCAAAAGCTGTGTGAATGCAAAGGAAACTGCATTTTCATGTCCCATAAGGAATGATGGCAGCGGAAGCCCTATCATGTGTCCCATGGAGACATACATAAGCGGAATGAGGAAGGCAAAAGACACCGCAAGGCGAAGCTTGAAGTCTTTCATCTGCTCTTCGGCAGGGTTTACTTTAGGAGCATTTGCCGTAGATTTTTTAGCAGAAGAGCCGCTGACTTCGGCAAGAGAAGCGCCGTAGCCTGCGTTTTCCACAGTTTTAATAATGTCCTGTGGGCCGATTTTGCTTTCGTCATACTCGACTACCATGGAATTTGTCAGAAGATTTACTGTTACAGCATTTACCTCTGCCATTTTGCCGACAGACTTTTCAACTCTCGACGAGCAAGCCGAGCAGGTCATGCCTGTGACATTGTATTTTTCTTTCATATTTTCACCTCTATTTCATCAGCTTGCCAAGCATACCGACAAGCTCATCAATTTTCTTATCCATTTCTTCTTCGGTGTCGGCGTTTTTTACGCACGATTTAAGATGAGCCGCAAGGACTTCCTTATTTGCCGTGTTGATTACCGCCGAAACAGCCATAAGCTGATGGGAAATATCGACACAATAGCGGTCTTCCTCCGCCATTTTGATAATTCCGTCTATCTGACCGCGGGCTGTTTTGAGAAGTCTTAAAATCTTTTTCTTATCTGCCTGCATTTATTCACCTCGTTTGTTTGTATAGGGTAACACCCCAGGGGGGTGTGGTCTTATTGGTTTTATTATATGATATAAGACGGGATTTGTCAAGAGGGACTATAGTTGTGCCTGCGGCGTATTAAATAAGCGGGAGCGGCAAGCAGCTCCCCTACATCCAAACCATAAATCACAATTCTCGTAGGGGAGGGTCTCCGTGCCCTCCCGTAACATCTGACACGCAAAAAGACGGAGACTATTCTCCGTCTTTTACAACAATATTTTCAAACACGTTTTCGTAGAACTCGTCCTGAGTTTCGTATGTGTCGGTAGGGTAATTCACCCTCGCTGTGTAGTAGCCGTCATACTCGGTCACATCATAGAGTTTTTCTCCATAAATTTCCAGATTTCCGATGTTCTCCGGCTTGTCTGTTATAAGGTAGAAGTAAATGCTTCTGACAGTTTTTCTGTCAGCCCCCTCACCCTTATCAAAGTTTCTCTCGGTGTAGGCAGGAATGATATGCACTCCATTAAACTCTCTCAGTACATCGGCGTCAATGCCGGTTTTCAAGCCCCACAAATCTGCCACATCGCCGTGCCAGTAAATCCCATCTTTTTCCATAAGATAGATATTCACATTGAGAGCGCCCAGACGGCTGTAGCACCTGTATGAGTCGATTTTATAATGACATATCTCACGGCTGTCCTCAGGGAGAAGATATCGCTTTTCAAGCGAGCGCAATGCCTGCTCATCCCTCCAGAATCTGAAATCGCCACGCCACCACCATATAAACAATGACACCAAAATCGCGATTACGGACAGGAAAATAAGGCATATTTTAAGGTTTTTTCGCATGTTCTCACTCTCCCAACTTAACAGGCAGCTCAAAGCGTACCCCTGCCCTGTCATACTTTACCGTGTAATTTTTCGCGTTTTTATCGAGGGCATTGAAGTAGACCGCTATCTCCGACTTACCTGTGATATCGCCGTAATTTGTCATAAAGCGAAGCCCGTCCTTACTTGTATCCTGCTCAAGTCTATAGACATTTCCGCCCTCGTCCTCCACCGTGATATAGCGGAAAAACTGAGGCTTCATGTAGCTTAGCTTATCGGTTTCGATATTCATTTTGATTTTCACAGTTTGGTTGCCGCTATTATAATCAACTATCGCCGCCTTGTCGATATAAATATCGTATTCGCCCACCTTGACACGGCTGTCCTGCTCAATAACAGGACCGTCTGTGCCATCAAAAAGCGTCTCCACATTGGCATTCTCATGCTTCATGGCGTAGTTTTTGCCATTGATGTCAAGCTGCTCGCTTCTGCCGAAAACAAGGATGAACAGCAGGGCAAGAATTACCATAAAATTACAGAAATACGAAAAATACGGCTTGTGTATTGCCCCAAGCTCATCGGCAATTTCGCCTGCATCGCCCATATTCTTAACGGCCATAGCCGCCGCTTCGTGCATTTCATAGCCGCTGTCCATATAGGCGGACATCGCATCTTCAAGATGGGAAGCGAGCTCGCGTCTGACACGCTTGCGGTCGGGGCCATATTTAATCTTTCTGACAGCAACATCGAGCCACGAACCGATTATGTAATATTCGCCCGATTTCATTGCTAAACCGTGCCTTTCACCATGAGGGTGGAATTTACCGCCTTTGCAAATGTATTCCACTGCTCGGTTTTTTCATCGAGCAGCTCGAGACCTTTTTTTGTTATTGAATAATACTTTCTCATCTTGCCTGTCGGCGCCTGCTTGTCATAGCTTTTAAGCGCGCCGTCCTTTTCAAGAGCGTGAAGCACGGGGTAAAGTGTGCCCTCTTTAAGCTCAAATGTATTGTCCGAGCGAAGCGCCAGCTCTGTTATCATCTGGTAGCCGTATTTATCCGATTCGCGCAGCAGCGCCAGCACCAGCATACTTGTGCTGCCCGAAAGTAAGCTCTTATCTATCTTTGACATTTTTTCTTTCCTCCATTCTTTGATTCTGGCATTTGTTTATTCTTATAAGATTTCCATCTTTATCATAGCCTTTGGCGGTGAAATCGCCGTTATACAATTCGGCATCCCAATGCTCCATGCTGATACGCATTTCAGGAATTATAACAGTACCGCTGAACACCTTGTCATTCTGCCGCGTCAGCTCCTGCTCTACTATGACCTTGCCGTTATGGTATTCAGCAACGAGGGTTTCAACATTTTCATCAAGGCAAACCGCAATGACAGTTGCCGGAGTTTCATCCGAAATACCATTCTCACCGTCGACAGCGATTATGCTCAGCTCGTCTTCAAAGAAAAGTCTGATGAGATTTCTTGTAGGTCCGCCGCGGACTGTGTTGCCGTTTCTGTAATTATAGATGTTGAGGTAGCCGTATTCCACTCCGTCGGACAGGATATAATGGGTTTCCTCATGCTCGTCCTCTTCTTCGAGAAGCGTGTAAATAACCTCTGCATTTCCCGAGAAATTATTCTGCATAATGCTTTTCAGCCTGTGCTCATCACTGAAATATGGCACACCCACATTGAAAAACCATGCGATAAGCCCGATTGTAATAGGAATGAGATTGATGAGTATTCTCTGCTTGTAGCTGAGTTTTTTAAGCATTTTCGTCACCTCCGTTTACCAATGGGAGATTTATCTCGAATGAGAGACCGAAGCGGTCATAATAGAATGTGACTTCCTTTACATCGCTGTCCAGCCCTGACAGCCACATCTCGTAATATGTTCTGAATGGCGAAACACGCACAGGATTGCCTGCAAGGTCGTCCTCATAATCGTTGGCGTACATGATGCGCGGCTCAAAGACCTTGCCCTTGTCGTCCCTTGCGTAAATTTCTTCCTTGATGCGAGGATTGCCCAGATATGGATTGATATTGTCGAGCTGCATTGTGAACCACACGGTCTTTTTGTCGTCATATTCATGCTCAACGACTATTGCACGGGGTATTGTTATGGTGTAGCCGTTGATTTTCACCTTGTCAAGCGAGGAAATATCAGCAACGATACGCTCGCTTGCATTTTCATACATCGGCTCAAAATATTCGTTGTAATCGTAGAAAATGTTGGTTTCGGTCAGCATATAGTGGAGCGAGGTCACTATGTAAATTATGGCAAGTACAGCCAAAGTCTGGGTAATTTTCCATAATCTGCCCCAGAATGGGCGGTAAAGCTTGGAAAGCTCATTGGCGATCAAATTAGGGTCGCCCATATTTTCGATAGCTTTGGTGTCGGCTTCATAAGGGTCGAAGCCAGCTTCTCTGTATGCGTCGCGGGCGTCGATCATGTGGTCGATAAGCTCACGCCTGACCTTTTCCCTGTCGTCCTTGAATTTGATAAGCTTTACAGCCGACCCCGCCCAGACATTAAAGCGGTAGTCGACATCAAAATCGTTCTGCCTGCGTTTCATTCACTCACCTGCCTTTTATTTATAGGATTCCATACGCTTTGCGTAACCGCAGAGGTGCTCGGCTATGAGATTGCCGTCTTTATCGTAGCCTCTCGCTGTACGGTCAAAGCAATAACCATCGTATCTAAATGAAGTACTTTCTGCTATTTCTTTTGTCGCTCCTACAAAAATATTTGCTCCGTCTAATTCAACCTTTTCAAGAGTTGTGAAAATCGAAGGTTTAATACCATCTGTATCGACAGTTTCAACTATGACTTTTTCAACCGCATCATTCTGCGATATAACCACCACATACTTGTAGTCTCCATCATCTTCTTCATACCAAAATAGCGGTACAACACCCAAGCCATTATCGAATCCAATCTCCTGCACATTCACGCGCTGATGTTCAAGCTGTAGATTGTAATAACTGTTGCTTGTAACAAGATAGCCATACTCATCGCCATATTTAAGTATAGTGTTAATATTGTAATGTCCATTCGTACTATGACTGGTTGTCTGCCACACTATCTCGCCGTTTTCGCAGAGATTTGAGCGCATCACGCTTTCTATATGGTGGTCTGATGAAAGGTATCTTAACGGAGTTACAAGGCTGATGAGAAATATGATTATTGGTATCAACACAATATTTACAATAATTTTCTTTGGATAACTCATTTTACTCATGCTCAACACCTCCGTAAACTGGAACTGTGAACTCAAAATACTCGCCGAAGCGGTCATAAATTATTGTGACCTGCGTGGCATCCTCGTGAAGCATGAGTAAATTAAACATATTGTATGACAGGCTCGGAAGTATATGGTCGCTTTGCCCTGTAAAGTAGTAATATGCTTTAGAAGTAAGATATCCATTTGTTTCATGCCAGTATGGATAGTAAAAGTTGCCGAGGTCATCTTTAAGATAAATCGAATCGGTAAGATCAGGATAGCGCACATAAGGGGCAAAACTTTTGAACTCGAGGAGAAAATTGAATATTTTGCCCGGTAAGCTTTTATCCCTGACGACAACTTGTTTAAGTGTGATAGTGTAGTCACCCACTTTTACGCTTTGTTCGGGATTATAATTGGATATCAAGTCAAGCGATTTGTACTCACTATGGGGGTATCTGTCAAGAAGGTCAACCGAGGTGTGAGTTGTGTTTATAACAAAGGCATAATCATATACCTTTGAAATTATGGCATAGGCAAGAAAAACTATCAGCAGATTTCTGATTATCTTGGTCAGCTTCCAGAGTCTTCCCCAGAAGGGGCGGTAGATGTCTGCGAGGTTATTTGCAATTTCGGAAGCATCGCCCATATTGGAAACAGCCTTTTTCTTGGCTTCGTAATCGTCATATCCTGCCTCTTTCCAGGCATCGGCGGCATCTTCAATATGGTCGAGAAGCTCAGCCTGCACACGAAGGCGGTCGTCTTTGAATTTTATAAGCTTTGTAGCATCTTCAACCCACGATTTCGCCAAAGGCTCAATATACCTTTTCTTCTTCACCATATCACCTGCCTTTTATTTATAGAATCCCATTTCGTATCTTACCTGATTTGTGCATTTATTGACTGCAATCAAATTGCCGTCTTTGTCATAGCCTTCGACGGTATAGTTGTCGAGATAACCAAAACCGGTCTGATCTTCAGCTTTATTCCGGGAAATGAAAATATTCGTTCCATTTTTCCTGACAGTTTCTATCTCATAGTCCGTTCTGCTACCCTGCGCATTGTAATGCACAAGCTGCACCTTTTCAATTTCATCATTCTGTGAAACGACAATTATTTTACCATTATTCCCTTTACTGTCCATCAGCGAATAAAACGCACACAGACTATTGTCAAAGTGGAGTGTCATTATATCGTGGATATTATAGTCGTCATAAGGGTTTGACGGATATTCGTCAGTTGTAAAATAAACATACTCGTCTTTGTATTTCATTATCACATAGTCATATCGCCATTTGCCGTGTCTGTATTTTTCGTGGAATACGATTTCACCATTTGAAAGCATATTGGTCTTTATAGCATTTTCGATAAGTTTATCCGGATTTTCTGTTTTGAATTGAACGAAATACATTATGACACATATTGCCATTGTTGCCACAAAGAAATTTATAAGTATTTGCTTTGTTATTTTACTCATGCTTTTCACCTCCCGATATAGGAGTTGTGACCTCAAAGCTATGACCAAAGCGCTCAAACGAGACTGTCAGCTCACTTGCTTCATGCGGAACATATATGGTGAAATACAACTGTTTTTTCCAGCTTCCACCGCGCCGTTGGGCATAATTCACAGAGGCATTTGAGTCCTCTCTTTCCCTTTCAGCAAAATCATTGAGGTAATAGCTGTTGCCCATATCGTCCGTGATACACATTGCGTGTTCAAGGTCAAGATACTGCTTGTAAATATCAAATGCCTTGATTTCAAACAGCATTTTAACCCGTTTCTTGCCATCAAATCTGCCATCATCTACCGCCTGCACACGCTCAAGACTGATGTTGTATCTGTCCACTTTGGTTTCAAAGTCATGGGTATTGTCATAAAGGATTTCGGTGTTCTTAGCGGTTTTGAACTCATATTCCTGCCATTTTTTGGTCGAGTTGTGATTATTTATCAGCATATAGACAACTATTACAACAAGTAAATTGCGGACAATTTTAGTCAGCCTGAGTAGTTTTTTCAGTTTATTTTCCCTGTTCACCATATCACCTGCCTTACCTCGATATTCGATGTATCTTTTTAATTAGATTATACCTTGATGCCCGAGGTATGTCAATATGTGGTTTTTAACATATTTTTCTTTTCAAATATAGGCAGGTGTGATATAATGATATATAATGAGTTGATTTAATAAATTCACTCCCTCAGTCTTTTGCTTCGCAAAATCCAGCTCCCACTGGGGCCCCCGCAAAGCCTGCTTTGTGGGGTAGCTCTATGAGGGAGCCAAGAAAAGAGGCTGATTTAATAAACGGCTTACAGCCTACACCTCATCCGTCAGCTTCGCTGACACCTTCCCCTCAAGGGGAAGGCTATTATAAATAAGGAGGCAAGTATGGACGGTATACTGCTTTTGCTTTTTGGTATTTCTATAATTTTATCGATGGTTTTTGATTTCAACATTGTTTATCCGCTGATTTTCGGCAGCTTTTGCTTTGCTGTTATTGCGAAACGCCGTGGATTTTCCTGGAATGAAATATTTAAAATGATGACCAAGGGCACAAAAACCGCCTTTATCGTCATAAGTATTTTCGTTTTCATCGGTCTTATCACTGGGGCGTGGAGAATCTGCGGCACTATCCCATTTTTTGTTTACTGGGGCACAAAGCTTATCGCTCCGTCACTTTTCCTGCTGTGCGCTTTCCTTATCACCTGCTTTATGGCGCTTATTTTAGGCAGCTCTTTCGGCACGGCAGGCACCATCGGTGTTGTTATGATGATTCTTGCACGAAGCGGCGGTGTCAGCCTGCCTATGACAGCCGGCGCTGTTTTAGCTGGTGCTTTCTGGGGTGACAGATGCTCTCCGATTTCGTCAAGTGCAAACCTTGTTGCCGCTATCACAGGCACCGACCTGATGAAAAACATCAAAAATATGATGTGCTCTGCCGCTGTGCCAATGGTGGTCACCTGTATTTTCTACGGCATTCTTTCATATTTCAATCCGCTGACAGCTTCACAGACGGCGATTGCCGACAATATTGCCGCCAATTACAACCTTAATTTCATCGTTTTCCTGCCTGCCCTTATAATTCTCATTCTGCCGTTTTTCAAGTGCAAAATCAAGGTAAGTATGGCTATCAGTATTGTGCTTGCCTGCGGTATTGCCCTTTTCATGCAGGGCGCTTCGGTTATCGACATTATCCGCTCGCTTTTCATAGGCTACAAACCCGGTTTTACAGGGGAATTTGCCGATATTATTGCAGGCGGCGGTCTTATTTCAATGTTCAAGGCGGCCATGATCGTGCTGACAGCTTCGACCTATTCGGGTGTTATCGAGAAAATCGGCATTTTCGATGCACTTGAAAAGCTGATTATGAAGTACATGGCAAAGCTTGGCAAGTTTACAACAGCGGCGGCTGTTTCTGTCGTTATGTCGATGATTTCCTGCAACCAGACGCTGGCAATTATGCTGACCGAGCAGGTTATGCGCAAGCCTAATTCAGAAATGAATATTGATAAATATGACACGGCGCTCGACTTTGAAGACTCGGCAGTTTTGCTTCCGACGCTTATTCCGTGGAATATTGCCTCGGCTGTGCCGCTCTCCGTTATGGGCGCGCCGACATACAGTATTATTTTCGGTTTTTATCTTTACGCCCTGCCTCTGTGGAGGGTTATAAGAGAGAAAATGGGGAAATAGAGTCCGACACCGAAATGAGCTTATAATGATTACAAAACTATATGAGGCAAAAAACCATATTTTAATTCATGCTGGGTATAATAATCCTGTTATGCACCGTCATATGGCTGCACATATCATTATTTCCGCAAATGGTAAAATGTGTGTTACGTCGGGTGAGGCAGAATATTTATGCCACGGAGTGATGATTCCCTCGGGAGCATCACATAAGATTGACACCTACGGAAGCGCTGTCCTTGTCTTTCTTTATGACTGCACCACCAATATTGCAAAACAAATACGGACTATTCGCTGTATCCCGGAAGAATACTGCCGTAAAATCATGACATCTTATACCAGTCTTGAACAGGCATATACAACGGATAATTATTGTCGATTTGAAAAGCTTGTTATGAAAGAGCTTGGTTTCACAGATTGCACTTCTTTTGTTAATGATGAAAGAATCGTATCAGCTATGAAATATATCCGCTCTGCGTGCTTTGAAAACCTGTCATGCAACATGGTTGCTGACGCTGTGCATTTATCACAAAGTAGATTTTCCCATTTATTCAGGGAGCAGGTTGGTATGACCTTTTCCGCTTACCTGATTTACCAGAGAATTATGCATGTATATACCCAGTTGCTTCAAGGCAAGACCATCACAGATGCCGCTTTGGAAGCAGGATTCTCAAGCAGTGCTCATTTTGCAGATGTAAACCGCCGCATATTTGGTCTGTCTGCCAGCACAATCACCCACGATCTGATGTTTACAAAGGTAGATTAGCAGAAATTTGGAAGCGTTTTTTTCTCCGCTGTGGTAAGCTTTTATTAAATATCTTACACAAAGGAGGACTCCATGAACAAGGCTGTTATCATTTATGCGTCTTTACACCACGGGAATACCCGAAAATTGGTGGAGGCAATCTCAGACAAATATGAAATAGATATAATTGACGCAAGCGAACATCAGCATGCAGATTTATCAGAATATGATCTGATAGGCTTTGCATCCGGAATTGATTTCGGAAATTTCTATGATTCTGTTAAGCAGTTTCTTGAGAACAATCTGCCATATGGCAAGCGGGTATTTTTCCTTTATACCTGTGCAAAGGTTAGTCATCGATTTACGGAAAAGATAAAAGCTGCCGCTCTCGAAAAGGATGCCATTGTATCCGGCGAATATGGGTGCAAAGGCTTTAACACATATGGTCCTTGGAAATTTATTGGTGGAATGAATAAAAACCATCCATCCGAGGATGAAATCAGCAGTGCCATAAGCTTCTTCTCATCATTGCTATGATTATTCGATGAGGCTATTATTTGCTTTACTTTTTACAGCGGTTGTGATATAATTGTTTTTACCGCTTAAAAAAGGAGAAAAATTATGAAATCTGTAAGTATTTCCTTTGAATATGAGGAAAACGAATACATAAATGCCGACCGCAGATATCTTTCTGTCAGCGGTCAGGTCAGCAAAGTCAGAATTATAACCCTTGCTGCTCTCGCGGCGCTCTGCCTTTTGTGCGCCTATACTATAGAGCAGATTGCCATTGTTTCTTTCATCTGCTTTGTCATTATCGTGCTCAGTCTTATGAAGATGACCTATCGTTATTTCATCAAGCCAAAAAGCAATTTCAACAGCAAGCAGAAGAATGCAAAGTCTTACAGCTTTACTTTTACAAAGGACAAAATCTCCCTTACAACTCAGCGCGCATCGGCTGATTTCCAGTGGAAGATGTTCAAAAAGCTTTATGAAACAAGCGATATGATTTATCTCGCTCACGCAAACAAGAGCTTTACCATCATTCCGAAACGCGCCTTTGAGGATAATGAACAGCTTGCCGCTTTCAGAAAAATCGTCGGTCAGGGCAACAGCACTATGGAATATGTGAAAATCGACTAAATTATCAAAAGCCTGTGGAAAATCCGCAGGCTTTTGTTGTGCGTATTATCGGCTTTATTTATATTTTTTTGTCTATTTATCGTATTTTTCAATAAAGTTTGTCGACCAAAAATCTCCTGTGATATAATATCCATGTACGGGATACCAAGTATCCCTGTAAGCAATGCAAATTTATATTATGAGGTATATACATGGAACTTATCAAAACACTCCCTGCTGTTTTTGAAGAATTCAGCGAACAGCGTAAAAAGTCCTTTATCACTGCTCTTGAACTCAAGGAAAAGGGCATCCCATTTGTAGGCGGCTTCTGCACATACCTTCCAAAGGAAATTCCAATGGCTATGGGCGCATGTATGGTTGGTCTCTGCTCCAAGACAGGTGAAACAATTCCTGATGCAGAAAAGCACCTCCCACGTAACCTTTGCCCACTCATCAAGTCGAGCTACGGCTTCGCTCTCACAGACAAGTGCCCATTCTTCTATTTCTCCGACCTTATCGTTGGCGAAACAACCTGCGACGGCAAGAAGAAGATGTACGAAATGCTTGCTGAATTCAAGCCGGTTCACGTTATGGAGCTTCCTAACCGCCAGAGCGAAATGGGCGTTCAGCTCTACAAGGAAGAAATCAAGAAGTTCAAGGCTGTCCTCGAAGAAAAGTTCGGCGTAACTATCACAGAAGACGATATCCGCAAGGCTATCCATACAAACAACGAACAGCGTGAAGCTCTCAAGGCTTTCTACGGTCTCCAGAAGATGGACCCACCACCAATGGGCGGTCTCGATATGCACAAGGTTCTCGACGGCGTACAGTTCCGTTTCGATATTCCTAAGGCAACAGAAGACATCAAGGCTCTCACACAGAAGATTCTTGACGAATACGATCCTAAGAAGTACGAAGGCAGAAAGAGAATCCTCATCACAGGTTCCCCAATCGGCTGCTCCACAGAAAAGATCGTCAATGCTATCGAAAACAACGGCGGCGTAGTTGTCTGCTACGAAAACTGCGGCGGCGCACGTTCTGTTGACGAACTTGTTGACGAAACAAATCCAGACGTATACGAAGCACTTGCAAAGCGCTATATCAACATCCCATGCTCCTGTATGTCTCCTAACCCGGGCCGTCCTGTTCTTATGGAACGTCTCCTTGAAGAATACAAGATCGACGGCGTTATCGAAGTTGTTCTCCAGGCTTGCCATACATTCAACGTTGAATCCTACACAATCAAGAAGTGCGTAACAGAAAAGAACATCCCTTATATGTTCATCGAAACTGACTACTCCTCCACAGACGCAGGTCAGGTCAACACACGTGTTGGCGCATTCATGGAAATGTTGTAATATGCTGACATTAGGTATTGACTGCGGTTCTACAACCACAAAAGGCGCCCTTTATGACGGCGAAAAGATAGTAAAAACTGTCATCACAGCAACAGCCGCCCGTCCTAAAGAGAAGATGCAGTGGGTGTACGACCAGCTTATGAATGACGATGTGAAGTATGTCGTTTCCACAGGCTACGGCAGAGACCTTCTCCCTCAGGCTGACAAGAAGATCACTGAAATC
>SVKW01000185.1 GCA_015068285.1 Oscillospiraceae bacterium
TTTTGCCGGTCATCATAAATATGCCGACAATGATGAGAAGAATGCCGCATACGCGGTTTATGGTCTTATAATTGTTTTTGATAAAGTCGAATGCGCCCTGCAGTCTTTCAAGCAGAAGTCCGCACATTATAAACGGCAGACCGAGACCGAGAGAATAGCAGGTCAGCATAAGCACGCCCTTCATGACAGAGCCCTGCTGTGATGCCATCATAAGCGCCGAGCCTAAAAATGTGCCGACACAAGGCGAGTAGCCGACAGCAAAAACCATGCCGAAAAGTATTGCGCTGAAAAATCCATCAGGGATTATACTGCTTTCGGCTTTGAGTGTGCGGTTGAGAAACGGGATATTGAGTATTCCCGCAAAGTTAAGGCCGAAAAGCACCACGATACCGCCGGAAATTATGTTGACGAGAGTTTCATGGCTCGATAAAAATGCGCCGAATGAAGAAGCCAGAGCGCCGAGTGCAATGAAAATCATCGAAAAGCCCAGCACAAAGCCGCAGGAATTGACGAAGGTGTGGCGCTTGCCCTTGCCTGCCGAAAAATACATGATGTATAAAGGCAGCATCGGAAGCATACAGGGGGAGATGAAGGTGACTATGCCTTCAAGAAATGAGATTAAATACTGCATTTTGTCCTCCTTTAATTGGCGTTTTTAATGGCATCAATAAGGGCATCGGTTTCGAGCGAGCCCTGTGTGAAGCCGTAGAATGTGCCGTCTGAATTGAGAATGTATGTGGAAGGCAGACCTGTCACATCGTAATACTGGGAAACTTCGTTGTCTGTATCGAAATAAAATGGGAGAGTCCAGCCCTTATTTTTGATAAGCGCCTTTGCCATATCCTCGGTTTCACGCCCGTCATTTGGAAGGTCGACCATCATAAAGAGGACATCGTCACCGAATTCCTTGTATGCCGCTTCGCACGATTCAAGACCTGTGATGCAGTCTTCTTCCCATGAAACCCAGAAATTGATGACAGCCTTGCGCCCGTCACGGAGGGAGGAAAGGCTTACCTTGTTGCCGTCTGTGTCATATACATAAAAATCGGGAGCTTCCACCTTAGGCTTGCCGCTGTCCGTTGCGGCTGTGAGATGAGCCTCGGAATTATAAAAACCCGAAAGCTTGCCGATTCCTATAATGCCGATGATTATAATAACTATGCCGATAAGAGCGAGCCAGAAGCCAAACCCTGGTTTTTTCATAATATCTCCTTTTCCGAGCAGAATAATGCGTGGTATGAAAAAAGGACCAAGAACGGTCCTTTCAGACTGCCAAAAAATATTAAAACAAGAATTGCAATATAATGACAGATGCTCTGCAGTTGTGCGTTTCCCGCGCCCGCAGGCGCAAATCCTGTTTAATCTGCAAAAATCCGGGACATGCGCATGGATTTTTGCACATCTGTAAACTCGAACAAAGCCTGCTTTGTTCGAAAGTATCGAAAAACCTTTCGATACTCAAAAAGGACCAATAACGGTCCTTTAAAGCCAGATGCCTGCGATATTGCCTGCTGTGTAAATAACAAATACAGTGAGGCATATCAACATTAAAATACCGGAAAGGGTAAACTTGCCGTCACGCATGATAATGCTCCTTATTTTACGATAAATTGATTTATTGAAACTATTTTATCATAAAACACAGGGAAAATCAACGGCTATCGCACCGGAATATATTATTTTACAATTGGCAATCACTTCATAAATCATTAGCACATTCATCGGCGGCTCTTTTTCCGCCATTTATGTCTAAAAATCCTCGTTAATACATACAGTATTGCCTGCGGCTTTTAGCCATTCTGACGAAAAAATATCTCGTCGCTGAATGCACTCTGATTTTCTCAGTGATTGCTTTTAACCCGATATCCTGATTCCCAGATTTCCGGCTATCTCCTTGGCTGTCGAATAGAGGAGGTCGTAGTCGCCTTCGATAAGCTCAAGGATGTATTCGGTGTCGCCGTCATCGGAATACCATGTTATCGTTTCATCTTCCTTGTCGGAAAGCAGGGTGTTGCGGTATTTTTCATCGACAAGAATGTCATTTTCCAGAGCTGTCAGCGTAAAATCCATTTCGCCGACGGAAAAATCTATCTGCTTTTCGTTGCCTGTCACGGTGAAATTGCATACGACAGCGTTGGCAGGGAGCAGGGACTTCTTGTCATCTGACATTGTCGGAGATGAAACAGCTTCCTGCTTGGCTTCATTGTCAAGAGCAGATTCAGGCTGTGCCACTGTGGCAGAAGCCGCCATAGTCGCAGATTCTGCATACAGATTTCCGCCCGGCGCGACAGCAGATTCTTCCTTTGCCGATGCACCAAAACCGCTCATTGCCACGCAGTATGCGCCAAAAGCTATACAGAGACAGGCGGCAAGACCTATTATTTTGGAAAAAGTCCGCTTTCGGGGAACATAAAGCTGGGCTTCTTCCAGAATATCATCGTCTGCCGCTTTCATGAAAATATCAAACCGCTTATTCATATTGTCATACCCTCCTTTTCCATGGCCTTTCTCAGGTTGTTTCGTGTGCGGAAGAGGGAGGATTTGACCTTGCCCTCGCCGCAGCGGCAGCTGTCTGCGATTTCACTTATGCTTTCGCCGTAAAAGTAGCGTCGGACGAAGAAAACTCGCGCTTCTTTCGACTGC
>SVKW01000186.1 GCA_015068285.1 Oscillospiraceae bacterium
CAACGGCAATGTCACTGCCAAGGCCGCCCATTGCAACGCCAACATTTGCAGTCTTGAGAGCAGGGGCATCGTTGACACCGTCACCGATCATGCAGACATCCTTGCCTTCATTCTGAATTGCTGTGATATTGCTTACCTTTTCTTCAGGCAGGAGCTGAGCTCTCACCTGCTTTATACCGACCTTACTTGCAAAATAATCAGCTGTCTTTTTATTGTCACCTGTCAGAAGAACAATATTTGTATTCATTTTATGCAGACGGTCAACCATATCCTTTGCCTCGGGGCGGAGAACATCGGACATTGCCAGAACGCCGATACATCTTGTGCCCTCGGCGGCAAGAACAGATGCCTTGCCCTGTGTGCGAAGGCTTTCGAGTGTTCTCTGAATATCTTTGTTCAGCTCAACGCCATTTTCTATAAGATATGATTCGTTGCCGCAGTATAATTTTTTACCCTCGATTTCGGCATAGATACCCTTGCCGGCTGTCATTCTGAATACATCCGATTCGAGAATGGAAAGCTTGCGGCTTTCTGCGCAGGCAACGATAGCCTTGGCGAGAGGATGCTCACTCTTTGCCTCAGCTGAAGCAACAAGGGAGAGAAGAGCATTTTCGTTCATATTTTGATCGAAAGAAATAATGTCACTGACTTCAAGACGGCCGTATGTAAGTGTGCCCGTCTTGTCAAAAGCTATAGTGTCCACCTTGCCCATCTTTTCGAGAGCTTCACCCGATTTGATGATGACACCGTGCTTTGTAGCCTGACCGATAGCCGCCATAATGGCAGTTGGGGTTGCGAGCACAAGTGCGCAAGGGCAGAATACAACAAGAACTGTAACAGCACGGACTATGTCCTTTGTGATAAAGCCTGCAGCTATGGCAATGAGCAGGGCAACAGGCACGAGCCAGCTTGCAACAACGTCGGCAATTCTCGCCATAGGAGCCTTTTTGTCCTCGGCTTCCTGCACCATACGGATGAGCTTCTGGAGAGAGCTGTCTTCGCCAACCTTTGTGGCGCGTATATCAATGGAGCCGAAGCGGTTTATTGTGCCGCAGAATACGCTGTCGCCAACAGTTTTGTCAACAGGAAGCGATTCGCCTGTCATGATAGACTGGTCGACAGAGGTTTCGCCGCTGACAATAGTGCCGTCGACGGGAATTGTTTCGCCGGGGAGGATTCTGAGGATATCGTCCATTCGGATTTTATCGGCAGAAATCATTTCTTCCTTGCCGTTTATAATTCTTCTGCCCTGAGTCGGAGCGAGAGAGATAAGCTTTTTAAGTCCCTTTTTTGCGCGTTCTGTTGTTTTTTCTTCTAAAATTGCGCCGAGAGCCATGATCCACGCAACTTCACCTGCGGCGAAAAGGTCGCCGATGGCGATAGCGGCAAACATTGCGATAGTGATGAGCAATGCAGATGAAATCTTGCTTATGCCCGGATTATGGATAATGCGCCACACAGCAAGGTATACCATAGGAATACCGCTGATTATGATTGTGACCCACGCAGGGTCAAACGGCAGGAAATTGGAATTGAGAGCCGCGCCGCCAAATTCCTCTGTCAGATGTGGCACTAAATCCAACAGAAGAAAAAGTCCGGCGATGATTGTCGCTGGCACACCTGCCAGAATATCATTGATTTTTTTGAGCATTTGTCTGACCTTTCATGATTGACTTGATGAAAATTGTAGTGTATGATGTGTATTATACAGAACAACTTGTTCGTTACAAGATATATTATACAGTAGTTCATTTATAAAACAATAATCAGTTGATTCACTTTGTTCGGTAAAGAACTTTTTTGCAAAAGTGTTCGGGAGGGTAATATGGACAGACGGCAGAAAAAATCAAGAGAAGCCATTCTGAAAGCGTTTACAACGCTTCTGGCAGAGAAAAAATACAACAGAATAGCTGTGCAGGAGATAATCGACAGGGCGGATGTGGGCAGAACGACATTTTATGCCCATTTTGAAACAAAGGACTATCTGCTGAAAGAGCTATGTGAGGAGCTTTTCGGCCATATCATCGATATTGCAATGGGTCTTCCCCATGAGCACTACCACTGTGAAAACAATGGGGAAGTCGATTCGGTTTTCCTCCATCTGCTTCGCCACCTGCAGGAAAACGACAGCAGTATCCTTGAACTGTTGTCCTCGCAGAATAATGAAATCTTCCTCCGCTATTTCAAAAGCAACCTGAAAGAGATGATAATTAAACAGTATGCCGAAAAAGGTCTGCTGGCTCAGTCCTCCCTGCCGGAGGATTATGTTGTAAATCACATAGCCTCATCCTTTGTCGAAACTGTCGACTGGTGGCTGTCGCATAAAATGAAGGAAAGCCCTGAAACGATGACCGAGTATTTCCTGACAGCGACAGGCGCGCTTATAAAACAGTAGCATATATTTTTCGTGCAATTTTCTCATATATGTGATACAATTAAATTATAAATATTAAACACAAGGAGGAAATCGTATGTGGAACAGCTTTAACACAGGAAAATACAGCGGTATGATCGCTGAAACCATCCGTATTCAGGGGCACGAAGGCAAGTTTGTCCATGCCTATTACTCACGCCCTATCGGCGAAGGACCATTCCCGGGAATTGTGCTCATCCCTCATATGC
>SVKW01000042.1 GCA_015068285.1 Oscillospiraceae bacterium
GTGTTTGTCTCTTCAGTTGCATGGTAGTGCATCATAGCGGCATTTGCGCCGTAAGCAGAAATAGTTGTGAAGCTTGGCTCAATAAAGCCTTCCTGAGCCTCTCTGCACTTGAGAAGATATTCTTCGGCGCTCTTTTCTGTAATGTGCATCTTGCCTGCGTTGTTCTTGAGCCAGTACATGAACTTTGTGAAAGCAACGCCGTCCTTGATGTGAGCATTTCTTGTATTTTCAAGCTCAACAGGATTCTTGATAGCCTTCATAAGAATTACAGGAGTTGTCTTTGCAACAAGGCAGGAATCAGCGAAAATGTTGTAGATACGGTAGTTAGCTCTGTGAAGGTCGAGCCATACCTTTTCGTTTGCGATAGTTGGGAGGAAGTCATAGATTTCGCCGTAAGGCTTAACTGTGATGTTGTTGTCCTTGAGGTGCTTTGCAATTTCATCTGTGATTGCATTAGCGCCGACAAACCAGAGACATTCGTCCTTTGTGATAACAGCGAAGGAGATAACAACAGGGAAGCTTTCGATATCTCTGCCGCGGATGTTGAGAAGCCATGCGATGTCGTCAAGAGATGTAAGTACATGGACAGTTGCGCCTTCTTCAGCCATCTTTGCGCGTACATCGGCGAGCTTTTCAGCAACAGCCTTGCCCGAATACTTTGTATCGAGAATGAAAGCAGGCTCGTTAGCCATCTTTGGTCTGTCATTCCAGAAAAGGTCGACTAAGTCTTCGTCGATGTGCATGGAAGCGTTATGCTTGTCAGCGATCTTCTTGAAGTTCATGCCGAGACGAGCGTTTACAACGCGGCCGTCAAAGCCCAGCTTGCCGTTTTCAGGGAGTTTAGCGTCGATGAACTGCTCAACAGTAGGCACACCTTCTTCGCCTGTCTTATAGAGCTTGATTGTGGAGCCTGCGATCTGGCGTTCAGCCTGGATCCAGTATCTGCCGTCTGTCCAGAGACCTGCTTCTTCCATTGTGACAGCCATAACACCTGCAGAGCCGTCAAAGCCCGACATAAATGTGCGTGTCTTGAAGTATTCGCCTACATTTTCAGATTCGTGGAAGTCTGCTGTAGGGATAAAATAGATGTCTATGTTTCGTTCTGCCATAGCAGCGCGAAGCTTTGCAAGACGTTCTTTTATCATAACTTTTCTCCTTTTTTGTAAAATTTTTATAATTTGATTATACAACCTATGGCGTTCAATTTCAAGATATATTATTTAAAACTTTGGAAAAGATATAGGAAAAGGAGTGAAAAGATGAATTATTACGAAAGAGCTGTTGAGCTTAAAAATGAAACGATTGCCCACCGCAGATTTTTCCATAAAAATGCCGAAACAGGGCTTGATATGCCGAAGGCTGTGGAATATGTGATGGATGAGCTGGGAAAAATCGGCATAAACGCCCAAAAATGCGGCAAGGGTGTCACGGCGACAATAGGCAAGGGGGAAAGATGTATCCTGCTCCGCGCCGATATGGATGCCCTGCCGATGAAGGAGGAAAGCGGTCTTGATTTTGCATCACAAAATAACGCCCACACCTGCGGACACGATTTCCACGCGGCAATGCTGCTTACGGCGGCAAAGCTGCTTAAAGAGGATGAAAATACCCTTAACGGCTGTATAAAGCTTATGTTTCAGCCTGCTGAGGAAACCCTTGAAGGGGCGAGAAATATGATTGAAAACGGTATATTGACCGACCCGAAGCCTCATGCGGCGCTTGCTCTCCATGTTGCGGCAGGGCGAATGCCGACGGGTATTTATATGTATAATGACACGGGCACGATGATGTTTTCAGTCGACGGGTTTAAAATAAAGGTTCACGGCAAGGGGGCGCACGGGGCATACCCTCATTTTTCTGTCGACCCTGTAAATATTGCCGTTCATATATATCTTGCCCTCGAAGCCCTTGTTGCAAGAGAGATAGACCCTCATAAAGCCTGCGCCATTACAGTTGGCTCATTCAACGCAGGCTCGGCTGCCAATATAATTCCCGAAACGGCTGAAATCAGCGGTACGATTCGTACAAATGACAGGGAAAGCCGCCATATTCTCGTCAGGAGAATGAAGGAAATCGCCATAAAGACAGCCGAGGCATACGGCGGCGATGCCGATATTGAAATGATAAGCGAAATCCCGCCCCTTATCTGCAACGGCGACCTTGTCAGAGAGCTGGCATCTTATATTGATGAGCTTGATTTTCCGAATAAAACCGCCCATAAGGGCATTGAAGCCAGCGCATCGGAGGACTTTGCCATTATAGCCGAAAAGATCCCGTCGGCATATTTTTATCTTTCGGCAGGCTTTGAGGACGAAAGAGGGGAACATTCTGCCCATAATCCAAAGGTTATGTTCAACGAAGACGTGTTGCCGATTGGCGCCGCCATTTATGCCCATCTGGCAGAAAAATGGCTTGAAGAGGGCGAATTGGGGCTTCCCGACTAAAAAAGACCGCCACTATGGGCGGTCTTACATATTATTTTGTATTTTCAATAAGAAGCTGCTTTAATTTCGGAATTACACCATCTATAAGCCAGGTGAAATCGAGAGGCCTGATTTTGCTTGTGACGATATAAGCACCCATATTGTCGCTCGAAGCCGAAACAATGCTGTCATTTTTAAATGGCAAAGAAGCCATTCGCTCAACCTTGTATATCACACCGTCGACAGCCTTATAAATCGGAGAAGAAAGCAAAGCATTCATGTATTCCTCAAAGCACCAGCCGTTTTCATACATAATCTGGGCGTGAGGTGCGCCGACATAGCGGAAATGCCAGCTTTCAGGGCCTATCATAGTGTATTCGGTCTTTTCTGCGGTGTATCTTAAAATATAGCCGAAACGCCATGAATTGTCACGAAGCCATTTGCCCTGCGCAGTTTCGGCAAAAGCCGAGGTCAGCGTGCCATTCATGGAAAGGTCCATTGCAAGCCCTGTCTGATGCTCGCTTGTGCCGGGCGGTGCAGAATAATATGACACCATTTCATAGGCTTTATCGTATGAATAACCCTGAGCCAGCCTTTTATTCATGCGTATATTAAAGGTGGAGTTTTGCCTGTTGTATGAGCGGTAGCCGCTGACAAGCACAGGGCGCTTGCCTGTTTCTGCCTTGCAGGCATCCAGCATAGCCACCATCATATCGCCTGCTTCGCTTCTCATCCTGTATTCTTCGTGCCCCAGGCTGACAAGGTCAAGAGGCTTGTGGCTTTTATCCACAGGGTGGTTTTTGTTTACAAGAAGCAAAAGCCCGCTGTCTTCCATAAGCTCGCCTGCGTGGGCGGGAAAAACAGATGATGCTATAATAAATATAAGTAAAATTGCCGTAATTCGTTTCATAATGTCCTCCGTGGTACAGCTTATATTTTAGCAGGATAAAGCCGTGATGTCAAACAGGGAGCGAAATAATCTTAATTGAAAATTTGTATAAAGTATAAACAAGTGGTCACAAAAATATTGACAATTTAGTCATAGAATGGTATTATTTAACCGTAATTTGTGGAAAAAGTGTGACTTTTGATGGGATAAAGTCACAAAATAGAAATAGATAATGAAAACACACATAATTCTGTGACCAAAGAAACAACACTGTGAAATATATTATAATGTGAGGAAAAGCTATGACAGAAAAAGATATAAAAAGACTTTCGAGGGCAGACCTTCTTGAAATGCTCATCGAGGTCAGCGAGGAGCTTGAGGAAACCAAGGCAAAGCTTAAGGATGCGGAAGAAAGGCTTGAAAGCAAACAGCTCAATATAGATAATGCAGGCTCGATTGCCGAGGCATCCCTGCGTCTCAACGGCATTTTTCAGGCGGCAGAGGACTCATGCCGTCAGTATATCGACAATGTGAAAAGACTGAACGAAGGCAGCAATGCGGATGAAACGGCAGAAAAAATGCTGGAAGAAACAAAAAATCGTTGTCTTGAGCTTGAAGAAGAGACAAAAAAGCGCTGTCTTGAGCTTGAAAATGAAACAAAGGACAGATGTGAAAAAATGACCGAGCTGGCTAAAATCGAAGCGGCACAGCATTGGAGCGAGGTTTCTTCAAAAATCGAAGCGCTTTACTCCGATTATACAGGTCTGCGCAGGCTTTTAGCCGTCGACCTTTCCAAAAAAGTAAACAAGGATGGCTGCGATGAATAAAAAAGAGGTTCCCGGGCTGGAAATGCTGAGAGCCGAGCTGAAAAGGGAAAAATACAGGCGCAGATATGGCAAAATGCTTAAAAGTACGGTGTATACGCTGGTCGTTGTCGCCGCCTTTGCCGTGCTTGTGGCAACATTGTGGATGCCTGTGCTGCAGATTTACGGCTCGTCAATGGCGCCTACCCTGAATGAAGGGCAGATAGTTATATGCGTGAAAGACAGCGAGTTTAAACGGGGCGACCTTGCGGCATTCTATATGGGCAACAAGCTGCTCATAAAGCGAGTTATAGCAGGTCCTGCAGATATAGTCAATATCGAGCAGGACGGCACGGTTTTTGTCAATGCCGCACAGCTCGATGAGCCCTATGTTTCGGAAAAGGCTTTCGGCGAATGTGATATAGAATTGCCCTATCAGGTGCCCGATTCCCGGTATTTTCTCATGGGCGACCACAGAGCAACCTCTGTAGACAGCCGAAGCTCTGTTGTAGGCTGTGTTTCGGAAGAACAGATTGTAGGCAGAATAGCTTTCTGCGTGTGGCCGATTTCAGATTTCGGCAGGATAAATTAAGGAGTAAGAATGAACGGCAAGCTGATTCAGAACGCTGAAAAATTCAATATCAGAAGCCGCCGCAAGCGCGCGTGGATGAAAGCCATGGGTGTCCTCGGCTGTGTTGTTGTGTTCTGCACAGTTTATGCCCTCATTCTGCCGGCAATCACTATGGAGGACAGCACATTCTGCGGAATGGATGAGCATATCCACAGCGAGGAGTGTTACTCTGCAAAAATGCTGTCGTGCACCAAGGCGGAAATGCATACCCACGCAGAAAGCTGTTATGCCGAAATTTCCACCCTTTCGGATGGACATGAGCATAACGATGAGTGTTATACAAAAACACAGGGCGAGCTTGTCTGCACCATTTCAACAGAGGAAATACATACCCATACAGAGGCCTGTTTCAATGAAATAACATCATATATCTGTGGTTTTGAAGAGTCCGAAGGACATACTCATAGCGAAGAATGTAATGACGAAAATGGTCTGCTTATCTGTGAGCTTGAAGAAAGTGACGGTCATATTCACAGTGAAGCCTGCATTGAAAAGACAAGCGAAAAAATATGCCCTCTCGACGATACCCAAGTTCATGAGCATAATGACGAGTGCTATACATGGGAAGAAAAGCTTATCTGCGGAATCACAGAGGAAAAACAGCTTGTGCTCATCTGCACAGAGGAAACTTCCCATGAGCACAACGATGAGTGCTACACAGAAAGCGCTGAGCCAGTCCTTGTGTGCGAAATGGAGGAGCATGAGCACGATATTTCCTGCTACTCTGATTTTACGGCAGATGTGGAAGACGCATCCGATTGGGAAATCACTCTCCCTGAGCTTACGGGCGACAGCAGAGCTGATATTATAGCTGTTGCAGACAGCCAGCTCGGCTACAAGGAAAGCGTAAATAATTACATAGTAACAGAAAACGGAGATATAAAGGGCTATACCCGTTATGGACAGTGGTATGGCGATGAATACGGCGACTGGTGCGCAATGTTTGTATCATTCTGCCTTGAATATGCAGGCATAGATATGCCTTATGACTCCAACTGCAACAACTGGACAGAAAAGCTTATCGAAAACGGGCTTTATTATAATAATGAGCATAACCCTGAAACAGGGGATATAGTCTTCTTTGATAAGGATACAGACGGCACAAGCGACCATGTGGGCATTGTGTATGGATTTACAGAAAATGGTATTTCTGTCATCGAGGGCAACGCAGGCAACAGCGTTTGCATAAAAGAATATGCCTTTGACGACGAAAAAATAATCGGCTTCGGCATTATCCCTGAAAAGGAGAAGGAAATTATAACCCTTGCGGGTGAAATATACACAGACAGCACATTCACTCAGTCTGCCGACGATATGACGGCAATCACGCTGACGGGCTGTCTGCCGAAAGATGCCTCGGTAAAGGCATTCCCGGTGGTTATCGATACGGAAAATGTATTGTGCGCCTACGATATATCTATAATTATGCCCGACGGCACACTTTTTGAGCCTGACGAAAGTGTCAGCGTTTCGATAGTCTCGCCTTATCTCGCTCTTGCTGCCGACGATGAGCCGAAGTCTGTGGAAGTGTATTATGTGCTTGAGGACAGCGAGCCTGAGCTTGTAGCCTCGTCGATGACAGATGAGGGCATAAGCTTTGAGGCAGACCATTTTTCGGTCTATATGGTGAGAGCAACTGCGGTTACCGAGGTTTCAAGTGCAAGTGAATTGAAAAGTAATTTCAACGGCACAAAAACACTAAAGCTTAAAAATGACATCAGCATAAATGACAGCATTCAGGCTTCTGGAAATGTGAATATCACCCTTGACCTGAATGGTAAAAATCTGACCTATACAGGCTCGGGCAATTTATTTGAAATAAATAACGGTAGTGTGCTGACAATAAGAGACAGCGAAGCAGAAACTGCTGATGGTAAAAAAACATCGGGAAAGTCCCTTATCGGTAACCTTGCATCGGTAGATTACACGGAAGGCAAGCCTAAACTGACATATTATGTCACAGAGTCAGAGGTTATAAACGGCAATCTCAACGGCGCGACAGCCGAAACTCTTGTGGAGTATAATGTCACGGCAAAGGGTGCAATTATCATATCAGACAGCGGTAAAGCCTTCAATGTAAACGGCGGCACGCTCAATATCGAAAGCGGATTTATCTGCGGTGCGGAAACGGCTGAAAACGGCTATGCTGTATATCAGCAGGGCGGCACAGTAAATCTCAACGGCGGCTATATCTGTGGATTCTACAAAAATAACCATAATGATGGAAGCGCTGTATACACACAAAACAGCATTCTCAATATCAGCGGCACGGTAATTGCCGCAAATTCTGCGCCAAAATTCGGTGCTGTAAAATCATATAACAGCACGATAAATATGTCAGGCGGTGTAATATCGGGCAATAATGTCTATTACGATTCGGTCCCTGAAGGCGGCGACGGCGGAGGCATGGGCGGTGCAGGATTATTTTTAAATAACAGCCGTTTTGAAATGACAGGCGGTTATATAACCAATAATTCCGTATCTTATGGCAGATACCGCGACGGCGGCGGAGCAATTTATGCTCAGGGCAACACCGAAGCCGATCTTTATGGCGGATATATAACGGGCAACGAAGCCGCAGGCGGCGGTGCATTCCGCACAGGCTGGGGCGACCATGTAATTCTGACAGTCGGGGACGAAAACAAAGGTCCGTTTATCTGCCAGAACAGAGCGAACAAATACGAAGGAGGCGCCATTGCCCTTGAAGCCAGCGGCAAAGCTCTCATACAGGCAGGCTACATAAATAATAACAGGACAGAAACACAACAGGACTGGGGCGGCGGCGGTATTTTCGGCGCAAACGACAGCTATGTCTATATCCACAGGGTGCTTATTGCGGAAAACACGGCAGAGGGCTTTGGCGGAGGTCTTGCAGGCTGCTCCACAGGCCGAGTTTATATGTCCACAAGCGTGGATGTAAATGACGGCGGCGCTATTTTTGACAATGAAGCAAAGGGCATTAAGCTTTCGGGCACGGAATCGACCAAAAACGAAGACCACGCCTATGCAGAAATTGTCAAAAAGCATGGATATGCCGATTATTTCTGTGCTATGGCAAGTACGGTAGACGGCAGAATGCTGGGCGGATATCCGTTTAACTGGAGCGGCACCGTTGACGGAATGGCGGCAAAATGCAAGGCTGATGAAAGCCTGTATGCGGCATATATGATGGCGCTTACAGCTTCGCCTTCCGACGAAGGCAAGACAGCAGCAAGGTCTGCGACCAAGCTGTTCATAAACGGCAACTATTCAGGCACTCACGGCGGCGGTCTGCTTTGTAACGGCTATATGCTCATAGGCGAAGTTACGAAAATCAATCTCGGCGCAAGAATCGAGCTCAGCGGCGCAAAAACTCTTATTGATAAAGACGGCAACGATATGACGATGGAAGCCGGCAGGTTCAGGTTTACTGTGACCGAGGCTGAAAGCGGCGCGGTCATCAGCGAAGGCACAAATGATACCGAGGGCAATATTGCGTTTGCCCAGCGTCTAAGCTTTTTGAGCAGCGGACAGTATGTCTATTATATCGAGGAAAACTCCGATATAAATGATGAGGGAATCCTGTTTGACAGCAGCCGATACCGAATGACAGTCAATGTAACCGACCATACCGAAGGAAATATTGAAAAGTTCCCGAATGAAAATGAACCATCAGTTCCAAAGACAAGGTATATAGTTGAAGATATAAAGGTCGAAAAACAGAACGGAAATCAATGGGTGCAGTTATATCATAACGAAAACCCGACAGGCGAGGAAATACACGCCATTCAGGTCAATGTTTCGGCTGGTATCAGGTTCAACAATGTGGATACAAGCGACACAACCATTGATGTGACGGTCGAAAAAGTCTGGAACGATAATAAAGACCACTCCAATGATTCTGTGACAGTTCAGCTTATGCAGAACGGCAATGAATACGGCGATAAAGTAACGCTCAGCAAATCAAACGGCTGGAAGCATACCTGGAATGATTTGCCGGCAGAGTATACATACACCGCAGCAGAAGATACCGTTGACGGCTATGTGGCGGAATATGAAACCGTGAATAATATCGAGCGAAATTACGGCTGGGTGGAAGTAGGAAAAAATGAAGCCCTTGTCGAAGGTGCGCAGTATATCATTGTTTCAAATGACAGAACAAAGGCGCTATATCTTGAACAGGGCAGGGATGACTCTTCCTTTACAGCCAACAGCTATACGGCTGTATCAGCCAATTCAGACGGAACGATTGTAACCAATAAAATTACAGAACGAAATATATATAAACCGCAGACGGTAGACGGAAGTGACAGCGGACAGTTTGTGCATACTATATTTAAAAACTCAGACACAAACAGCTGGCTGTTGGCACAGGAAAACAGTAATGTATACCTGAAAGGTACAACAGGCACTCCGTGGGCTTCGCCGATGCGTTATGAAAACGGATTGATAATTCTGAAAAAGGAATGGCATAAAGATTCCGAAGATCGAGTTATCATATGCGACGGCACTCAGTTTACAACGGTGGAAGCCAACAGCAGTAACAATTATTCAAATAAAGAAGCAAGACTTTATAAAGTCGGCTCAGGCTCGGCATCTTTCAGTACCACAATAAAAATCACCAACACTCCTGCTGAAGCTGTGACATACGGCATTGACATCACAAAGGTCAGCGCGGAAAATGAAGACCTCCTTCTCGCAGGTGCAGAATTTGCTTTGCTTGAGGGAGAAAATCAGCTCTCCTTCGTTAAGAAATCTGACGGCGTATACAGCCTTGCAGGAGAAAACAGTACCGATACGACACGGACTCTTATAACAAACAGCCACGGCAAGCTTGTTATAGACGGTCTTGCGGCAGGGGAGTACATCCTGAGAGAAACAAAGGCTCCCGACGGCTATGAGGTCATTGGGGACAAAACAATTGAGCTTTCGGCTCAAAGCGGCAAAACTGTGGCTCTCACTATAAAAGATGAGCTGAGGGTTTACAGACTGCCGTCAACAGGCGGCAGAGGCCTTAATATGTATACCATCGGCGGCACGGCGCTTCTTATTGCGGCGGCAGCGCTTCTGATGTGGAAATATAGAGAAGAAAGCCTATATGAGGAAAAATAACAAAAAGGGGAAACTTATGAACAGAACAAAAAGAATGGTCAGCCTTGTGCTGATAATGGCAGTATTCGCAAGTATGGCAGTAACAGCCATGGCAGCGGGTTATTCCATCGTTGTCAAAAACACAAATGAAGCAGTAAAAATTGATGGAAAAACATTTTACGCTTACAAAATCTTTGAAGCAAGCTATAATTCAAATACAAGTTCGATAGTATATTCATACGATGCCGAAACTTGCCTTAATGTGGTATATAATGAAAAGAGTGGCAATGAACTCATTGAATGGCTCAACGGCGTTGACAGTAATTCCGATGATGTAAGAGCTTTTGCTGACCATGTATACACAGAATATATCAAGGATGAAGAAGTTACAGCAAAGGGCACAGCAACTGCATCCGGTGAAACAGCAACTATTGATCTTAATGAAGCGGGCTACTATCTTGTATATTGCGAAGGTAGTGCGGTAGATGATGGCGATACAATCACAGCGGCAGTTTCCCTCACATCCACAACTCCATCTGTTGAAATCAGTCCAAAGTTTGATGCACCAACTATCGAAAAGTACATCAAGCACAATGAGAAAGACTTATGGGAAAATGTAGGCGATAACCAGATAGGCGATATCGTCGAATTCAAAATCATCTCTACAGTACCTGATACATATAATTATGACAGCTATACATATATTATCCACGATGAAATGGACCAGGGACTTACATCTAAGGTAAATGCAGACTCTGATGTAGTAATCAAGGTAAACGATAGTGGTGATTCCCTTGCAGATAGTTTATATGAAGTTAAAGTAAACCCAGCAGACGGCTGTACATTTGAAATCAAGGTGGATATTCTTGCGGCAATAGAAGCAGGCAAGATGAAAAAGGGTGATAAGCTTCATGTTTATTACAAAGCTGAACTTAACAGCGGTGCATGGATTTATTCTGAAGGCAAGCAGCACAATATTGCCAAACTTGAATACAGCAATAATCCTTATGCGACAGGTGAAGGCGGAACTACAGCTACAACAGGTGAAACAGCCGAGCATGTCGTATACGACTGGACATACAATATTGCGGTAAACAAGGTTGACGATAAGAATAACGCACTCGAAGGTGCAAAGTTTGTACTTGCTGAAAAGGAAATTGATATTTCCGATCTTGAAATCAACGCAGAGGGCGTACCAACAAAGACAGAAAACCTTATCGGCCTTGTGAAAATCACAGACGGTTACTGCATGGCAACATCTGCTGATAACACAGATAATGTTACATATGTCATAGATGCAGGCTCAATTATGCTTAGAGGTCTTGACGACTCTGAAACATATTACCTTTACGAAATCAAGGCTCCTGACGGCTATAATATGGCAACAAAGCCTGTGACATTCAAAATTGATGCAGAATATAATGAATCGGGCAGCGAAACAGCAGATAATTACCCTAAATTTATAGTAGATGAAACACCTGTAAACGAATTCAAAATCAATATCGTCAACCAGGCAGGCACACAGCTTCCTACAACAGGCGGTATGGGTACAACCATTTTCTACATCATGGGTACAATACTGGTAATAGGCTCTGCAGTCCTGCTCGTCACAAGAAGACGCATGAAAACAGAGGAATAAACGCAAAAAAGTACCGGGGAGATATTCTTCCCGGTACTGATAATAAGGAGAGGTAAAATGAAGCTCAACGATGGGAAAACAACAGCTCTGCTGTTCATATTGTTCATCGCAGGGCTGTCTCTGCTTCTCTATCCCACAGTCAGCGATTACTGGAACTCGTCACGCTCGACAAAGGCAATAATGAGCTATGACGAGGAGGTTTCAAAGCTTGAAAAGCAAAAGTATGAACAGGTGTGGAACGATGCCCGCAGCTACAATTCTTCTCTTATAGGCCGTGAAAACGACTATCTGCTGTCCGATGAACAGCAGGCGCAGTACAATTCCCTGCTCGACCTTACAGGCACGGGAATTATGGGTTATATCGAGATACCGAACATCAGATGCTCTGTGCCGATCTATCACGGAACGGAAGAAAACGTCCTTCAGATAGCCATAGGGCACCTTGAATGGTCGAGTTTGCCGACAGGGGGAGAGAGCACCCACGCTGTGCTTTCGGGGCACAGAGGGCTTCCCAGCGCCCGTCTTTTCTCTGACCTTGACAAAATAGTCGAGGGCGATACATTCATGCTGAGAATCCTCGATGAAGTGCTGACTTATGAGGTGGACAAAATCTCCATAGTCGAGCCTCACGAAACCGAGGAGCTGAAATTACAGCAGGGCAAAGACTACTGCACCCTTGTCACCTGTACCCCTTACGGCGTCAATTCTCACCGTCTGCTGGTCAGGGGACATAGGGTTGAAAACCTGAAAAAAACTACTATAACATTGGTTTCGGAAGCGCAGCAGATAGACCCGCTTATCGTGGCGCCTGCAATAGCCGCGCCTGTGCTTATGGTGCTGTTTGCAAGGCTTATGATGCCTGCAAAGCGAAAAGGCTATAAAGATGAATAAAACTGCCGTTTGTCTGCGGCAGTTTTTCTTTTGCGATTTTAAGCATTTAAGGACGGTTTGGACGATTTAAAGAGATTTGCGTTAAAGTAATGCTCTGAAAATAAAATCCTTTTAAAAAGGCTTAAAACTTATTTTCCGAGAAGCCTTGCAAGCTTAGCCTTTACTTTATCAAGATCGCCGTCTGTCAGCAGAGGAATAAGACTGTTTATTTCATCGACAGATTTGTTCCACCATTTAAACTCAAGCATCATTCCGATAAGCTCGTCGTCAAAACGCTTGCGTATTGCTCTTGCAGGATTGCCGACAACTATCGAATATGGCTCAACATCCGAGCCTACAACACTGTTTGCGCCGATTATTGCCCCATCGCCGATGTGTACACCGGGGAGAATAACAGCGTTTTGTCCTATCCAGACATCGTTGCCAATGACAGTATCGCCTTTGAGAGGCAGATCGCTGATGGCAGGAGGCTTCATATTCCAGCCTTCAAGAGTGTAGAAAGGGAAGGTGGAAAGGGCGTTCATCTGATGGTTAGCCCCGTTCATAACGAACTCAACACCGGCGGCAATCTGACAGAATCTGCCTATGATAAGCCTGTCGCCGTTCCATTCATAAAGGTGTGTGACATGGCTTTCAAACTGAGAATCTGCGATGTATGTGAAATCACCCACGATGATATTGGGATTGGTAATCGTCGGCTTTACATAGATTTCTTTGTCGTAACCAGCGATAGGGTGAATGACATTTGGGTCAGGTCTTTTTGTCATATAATCGACCTCCTGTTTGTTTTGTTAATTATATTTTAGCAGAAGTAAAGAACAAATGCAATAAAAGAGGACGTTTTTATGAACGTCCTTTTGGCTTTTAAATAATTTATACGAAGGTAAAATATTGCTTTGCAATAGCTAAATAGCTCCTATGGAGCAGGTAAATTAAATCTATCGTGAGCGTGCGAAGCACATTTAGCTTTCTGAGACAATTTAGCTGAACTTGTTCAATTTAGCCTGTCGTCAGGCAGATTTAGCTGAAAAAAGACAGATTTCTTTGAAATCTGTCTTTTTTCTGGTGACTCATCGGAGATTCGAACTCCGGATGCGCAAAAGCGCATCCGCGCGGGCGTGATTAAATAGAGGGTGTCCGTTCATTCAAATCCCCGATGAAAGAATAAACAAAAAACCCGTATGCTTTCACATACGGGTTCTGGTGACTCATCGGAGATTCGAACTCCGGACACCCTGCTTAAAAGGCAGGTGCTCTGCCGACTGAGCTAATGAATCATCTATATTAAGATAAGGCTTAACTTTGGCTGGGGTGGCCGGATTTGAACCGACGAATGTCAGAGTCAAAGTCTGATGCCTTACCGCTTGGCGACACCCCAACGTAATGGTAAGGGTTTTTGGTAAAAAAATGGGGTGGATAACCGGATTCGAACCGGCGACCCCCAGAATCACAATCTGGTGCTCTAACCAGCTGAGCTATATCCACCACATATTTGGCACGCCTGAAGGGATTCGAACCCCTGGCCTACTGCTTAGAAGGCAGTTGCTCTATCCTGCTGAGCTACAGGCGCATATATTGGAGCGGGTAGCGGGAATCGAACCCGCGCGGCCAGCTTGGAAGGCTGGAATTCTACCATTGAACTACACCCGCATTTTCCTGTTCGATGTGCTACCTCACATCAGCTCGTTTATTATAACAAGGATTTACCAAAATGTCAATACTTTTTTTCAAAAAAATTAAAAAATGTTTTTTGATATTTTCGGGCGGGTGTTACCCCGCCCGTTTTATGCTTTATTTTACGATAATCGAATCATTTTCGACAGACACATAAACACTTGTTACAGGGGACATATAGTTTGAAACTATCATAAATGCCACCTTATCCTCAATATCCTTCTGGATTGTTCTGCGGAGGTTTCTTGCGCCGTATCTGATGGAATATGACTTCTTCACAAGATAATCGAGCACATCGTTTTCATAAGTGAACTCAACGCCGTTTTCCCTGAGGGAAGCTGTAAGCTCATTAAGCATGATCTTTGCGATTTCCTTGAAGTTTTCTTCCGAAAGCT
>SVKW01000043.1 GCA_015068285.1 Oscillospiraceae bacterium
TGCGTAGCAGTATGTAATCACCGCAGGTGTATGTAATCGCACAGCGCATGGCATCATTTATGTATGTAATCGGTGCCTGCGGCGGATTTGATAGGGCGGGAGGGCACAGAGACCCTCCCCTACAAATTGTCTGCAACAGAACAGCCGTAGGGGCGGTTTTCCATGCCCGCCCGAATTATTTAATATGCCGCAGACACATTAACGTTCCGCAGGAACAATTCATGACGAAGTCAATTTATTTATTTCTATTGTATTCCCTTTCATTTTGTGCTAATATAAATTTAAAGTAAAAAAACATAAAGGAGAATACCATTATGAATGAACTTACAAAAAAGCTTTCCCATGTTCTTGAACTCGGTCTTGCCAAGAATTACACTTCGGTATCCTACGCTTTCATGGTAGGCGGCAAGCTTATTGCGGCTGACGCTCTCGGCACAAACGGCAACAAGGACAACACTCCTTCCACAATCAACGACACTTACAACATCTGCTCGGTTTCCAAGGTCTACTGCTCTCTCGCTGCTATGAAGTGCGTTGAGCTGGGACTTTTAGACCTCGACAAGCCGATCTGCGAATATCTCCCTCGCTTCAAGATGCTCGACGAGCGCTACAAGAAGATCACAACACGTCAGTGCCTCTCCCACACATCCGGTCTCCCTGGCACACAGTGGAAGGGCTTCTCTGTAACAGATGTTACTGCTGACAACTACTACGATGTTGTCTATGAATATATGGCAAACAGCTACCTCAAGGCTGAGCCGGGCGAATACGCAGTATACTGCAACGACGGCTTCACAATGGCTGAAATGGTAATCGCTGAAGTTACAGGTATGCGCTTTGCAAAGTTCTGCGAAAAGTTCATCACAGCTCCTATCGGCGCAAAGACAACTCAGACTTCTGAGCTTCTCACAGGCGAACACACTCTCACACGCGAAAAGGGCAAGCCACACGAATTACTCTACATCCAGGGTGGCGGCGGCTTTACAACAAGCATGCCTGACCTCTGCAAGATGGGCAACATGGTTCTCCATCCGGAAGGCGTTTTTGCTCAGTCCTCCATCGATGAAATGGCAAAGCCACACGGCAAGTCCTTCCTTGAAAACGACAGCAGAAGCACAGGCTTCGGTCTCGGCTGGGACAATGTCAACTTCACAGATATCGACTATGACCTTGGTGAAGGCGTTCTCCAGAAGGGCGGCAACTCCTTCCAGTTCACAACTCAGTTTATCGTAATTCCTAAGTACGATGCAGTTCTCGCTCTCAGCGAAACTCACGACTGCAAGCTTGATGTTCCTGAAACAATTCTCCGTCTTTTCGGTATTCTCATGCTTGAAGAATACGGCGTGAATATCTGGAAGGAATTCAAGGCTGTGCCTGAAGAAATGGTAAAGAAGTACGCAGGCAAGTACCTTATGCCTTCGGCTATCCTCGACCTTGAATTCTACGGCCCATATATGCACATCTCCCGCACTTCCACAAGAAATACTGACAAGCGCCCTATGCATCAGCGCCTTAAGTTTGACGGCGAAAAGTTCCTCGGCGAAAACGGCCAGACATTCTTCTTTGAAGAACATAACGGCAATACATATCTTATTTCCAACATCCGCGGCAAGAATATTCCACAGATGCAGAAGGCTCTCCCTGTAAAGCCCGTTTCCGAAAGCTGGAACAAGCGTCTCGGCAAGAATTATGTCTGCGTTTCCACAACTCCTTACGACCTCATCATTTACGAGCTGATGACAGGCTTTATCCTCAACAAGCTGGACGATGTTGAAGGCAATCTGGTTGCTTCCTTCTCGGGCAGAAAGGATGCTGACATCTACGGCGGCTTTGAAGCTTCTGTTCACGAAATCGACGAAAACAAGGCAACAGGCTTTATCAACACACCTGCAAACGGCAGCCGTGACCTTGTAACTCTGGTATTTGAAGAAAAGGACGGCGTTGAATACTGCCATACTTCTTCCTACACATACCGCGATACAGCTTCTCTCCCTGTTTATGCAGGCGAAGGCTTCCATCAGTGCCCTTATGAAAATAAGGTTTACAAGATCGAAGGCGAGCTCAAGGAGCTTCCGGAAGTGCCAAACG
Source organism: Oscillospiraceae bacterium (assembly GCA_015068285.1). Taxonomy (GTDB): domain Bacteria; phylum Bacillota; class Clostridia; order Oscillospirales; family Butyricicoccaceae; genus SIG471. The sequence continues at coordinate 2,089 of SVKW01000043.1, forward strand.
GCAGACGTCTCCTCGTGCTTGAAAAGGATATGGCTGTATTCTACGATTCAATGTACGGCGGCGAATTCAAGGGCGTCAAGGACGGCTATATTTCATTTATTTAATAGGATTTATAAGAAAAGCACTCCGAAAGGGGTGCTTTTTTATTGTGTTAGATATCTTGTAGGGGCGGATGCCTTCATCCGCCCGCGGGACGATGTGGGCATCGTCCCCTACGATAGATGCGGACCTCCGGGGGCGTCGATTACATACACCTTTGGCGATGCCATACGCCATGCGATTACATACACACTGCGTGTGATTACATTCCGCTTTGCGGATATAAGGTGTCTCCGACGGATTGAATAGGTTTCTCTCCTTCCACCACTTCGTGGTCCCCCTCCCTCGTCAGAGGGAGGCAAGAATAAGTTTGTGCAAAAAGGGCGGAAAGATTCTTCACATTCGTTCAGAATGACATAAATGTTTGCACCGCAAACATATCGCGTCATCGCAGATGACATATTTATTACTATGCATTTTTGACAAAATTTTTCAGCGGAAATAACAAAATTGAAAAAAATTGCGGAAATTTCTTTTATTATATGATATAATGTATGGGTGGGAATAGTGTCATGGAAAATTTCCCATATTTACCCCGTGTTTTTATGGCATTTCCCGCATAAAATCCCCTTTTTAAATTTTTCTTCAAATAAATATGATTTTATTTTCATCTTTTATTGATTTTATGATGACTTTGTGATATAATAAGTCAGATAAATATGAATAAATTATTTAACTATAAATTCAGGGAGGATATATGAAACATTTACTTACTCTCGCAGATCTTTCTATCGAAGAAATCAATGCGATTCTTGACGATGCACAGGGTTTTTGTGATGGCACTTTGAAGTGTGATCTCAGCGGTCGCATTGCCGCAAATTTGTTTTTTGAATCATCAACTCGTACACAGTACAGCTTTAATGTTGCGCAGGAAAAGCTTAATGTGCGGGTTGTTTCTTTTAATGTAGCCACATCTTCAATGAACAAGAAGGAAAGCTTCTACGATACAGTAAAGCTTTTTGACGCCATTGGATGTGACTTTCTTGTTATAAGAAGCCCTGAAGTGGAATACTATAAGCAGCTTCTCGGCCATGTCAACGCCGCTATCCTCAACGCAGGCGACGGCACAGGCAACCATCCTACTCAGTCGCTCCTCGATCTTCTCACAATCCGTCAGGAATTCGGTAAGTTTGAAGGCCTCAAGTGCTGCATCTGCGGTGACATTGCCCACTCCAGAGTTGCTCATACAAACTTTGAAGTAATGCGTCGTCTCGGCATGGAAGTTGTTACATCCGGCCCTGATATGTTCATGGAAGAAGGCATGAACTTTGAACCATTTGAAACAGCACTCAAGACATCTGACATCGTTATGATGCTCCGTGTTCAGCACGAACGTCACGACGGCTCTGTTCAGTTTGACAAGGACGAATACCACAAGAACTTCGGTCTTACTGCTGAAAACGTAGCAAAGATGAAGGAAAACGCTATCATCATGCACCCTGCTCCATTCAACAGAGGTGTTGAAATCGCTGACGATGTTGTTGAATGCGACAAGGCTCGTATCTTCAAGCAGATGTCTAACGGCGTATTCGTAAGAATGGCTGTTCTCAAGAGAGCTGTGGAGGACTAATATGTTAACTATCAAAAACGGCAAGGTTTTCATGGGCGGACGCCTTGTGAACACCGATATATATATTGAAAATGACAAGATCACAAAAATCGCCCCAGGTCTTGAGGAAAAGGGCGAAGTGATCGATGCAAGCGGCAAGATCGTTTCCCACGGCTTCATTGATATGCACGTTCATCTCCGTGAGCCTGGCTTTGAGCACAAGGAAACGATAAAGACAGGTACTGCAGCCGCTGCAAAGGGCGGTTTCACAACTATCTGCCCTATGCCAAACCTCAATCCTGTGCCTGACACAGTGGCAAATGTACAGTATCAGCTCGACCTTATCGAGAAGGACGCATGCATCAATGTTTTCCCGTTTGCGGCTATCACAATGGGCGAAAAGGGCAAGGAAATCGTAAATATGATCGATATCGCCCCTTATGTTGTCGGCTTCTCGGACGACGGCAAGGGCATTCAGACAAAGGAAATGATGGACAAGGTCATGATGATCGCAGGCGAAACAGGGGTTTTAGTTTCTGCTCACTGTGAAGATGAAGCTCTCCTCAACGGCGGCTACATCCATGACGGCATCTACGCCAAGGTAAACGGCCACAGGGGCATCGTAAGCGAATGTGAATACGGTCAGGTCATCCGCGACATCGCTCTCGCTGAAAAGTACGGCGCAAGATACCATGTATGCCATATTTCCGCAAAGGAAAGCATTGAAGCTGTACGCGCCGCAAAGGCGAAGGGCTCCTTCGTAACATGCGAAGTTACACCTCACCATATCGCCCTCTGCGACACAGACATCACAGAGGACCACGGCAGATTCAAGATGAATCCTCCGCTCCGTGATGCTTCCGACAGAGAAGCTATCCTCAACGGCATTTTAGACGGCACTATCGACTGCATCGCAACAGACCACGCTCCTCATTCGGTATCCGACAAGTCCAAGGGGCTTGCAAACTCCGCAATGGGCATTGTGGGAAGTGAAACAGCTTTTGCAGTATCATATACAGCGCTCTGCATGGAGCACAACATCCCTGTTGAAACTCTTCTTGAGCTTATGACAAACGCAGGCAAGATAATCGGCGTTGAATACGACATCAAGGAAGGCGCACAGGCAGACATCGTTATCCTCGATACAGAAGAAACTTACAAGATCGACTCTGAGACTTTCGTTTCCATGGGCAAATGCACACCGTTTGACGGCATGGAAGTCAAGGGAAGAGTCTTAAATACAATACTTGCAGGCAAGGAGGTTTACAAATATGAATAAGATGAAGAAAATCGTGTTTGAAAACGGCAGAGAGTTCATCGGTCACGGCTTCGGCGCTGACGTTGAAATGATTTCCGAGGCTGTCTTCAACACAAGCATGGTAGGCTATCAGGAGCTTATCAGTGACCCGGCATATTTCGGACAGATGGTGGTGCTCACATATCCTATCATCGGCTCCTACGGCATCACAGACGAGGATTTTGAATCCAAAACACCTAACATGGGCGGTCTTATCGTCGGCGACTACAACGACAAGCCATCCAACTACCGTTTCACAAGAACACTTTCCGATGTTATGAATGAATACGGTCTCCCAGGCATTTCCGGTCTCGATACACGCGCTATCACACTCATGCTCCGTGACGAAGGCTCCATGAAGGTCATCATCACAGACGTGGAAACAACAAAGGAAGAAGCTCTCAATAAGATCGCTGCTTTCGTTCCTTGCGAAAACCCTGTTTCCGTTGTTGCATGCAAGAAGATGTGGCACAAGAGAACACCTAACTACACATATAATGTAGTTGCTGTCGACTGCGGTATCAAGAACAGCATGATCAGAGCATTCAACAATGTTGGCTGCAATGTGACTATCGTTCCTCCGACAGTTACACTTGAAGAAATCGCTCACCTCGAAGCTGACGGCGTATTCATCGGCGGCGGCCCGGGCGCACCTGAAAAGAATGAAAATGTAATCGAAATCGTCAAGGCTCTCTGGGGCAAAATGCCAATCTTCGGCGTTTCCATGGGCCATCAGATCATCTGCCTTTCCCAGGGCGCAAAGACATATAAGCTTAATAACGCATACAGAGGCGGCGGCGCTGTGAGAAATCTCACAACAGGCAAGGTCGAGCTTGTAGCTCAGAATTATGCTTACGCAGTATGCGGCGAATCCCTCAAGAATACAAACCTTGAAGTAACATTCGAAAATGTTCTTGACAAGTCTGTTGCAGGCGTAAAGAACGAAGCAAACTTTGTTATGACAGCTCAGTTCAATCCTGAAGGCGGCCCAGGCTCCCAGGATGCTGAATATCTCTACAAGGATTTCACAGATATGATGAAGCAGTTCAAAATGAGAGGAGATAAGTAACAATGCCAAGAAGAGAAGATATTAAGAAAATCCTTGTCATCGGCTCCGGTCCTATCGTAATCGGACAGGCTGCCGAATTTGACTACAGCGGTACACAGGCTTGTCTCGCACTCAAGGAGCAGGGCTATGAGGTTATCCTCATCAACTCCAACCCTGCTACTATCATGACAGATACAAATATCGCTGACAAAGTATATATGGAACCACTCAACCTTGAGTTCGTGGCTCGTATCATCAGAACAGAACGCCCTGACGCTCTCGTTCCATCCCTCGGCGGCCAGACAGGTCTTAACCTTGCAATGCAGCTTGCAAAGAAGGGCATTCTCAAAGAATGCGGTGTTGAAATCCTCGGCACATCCTTCCATTCCATCGAAGAAGCTGAAGACCGTGAGCTCTTCAAGAATCTTTGCCTCAGAATCGGCGAGCCTGTAACACAGTCTGAAATCGCCACTACTGTTGAAGAAGCAAAGAAGATCGCAAACGATATCGGCTATCCTGTTGTTCTCCGCCCTGCATTTACTCTCGGCGGCACAGGCGGCGGCTTTGCTGACAATGACGAAGAGCTTTTAGAGCTTGCTGACAACGCTCTCAAGCTTTCCCCTGTAGGCCAGGTTCTCGTTGAAAAATCTATCCGCGGCTACAAGGAAATCGAATTTGAAGTTATGCGCGACAAGAACGACACAGCCATCGCTATCTGCTGCATGGAAAATGTCGACCCTGTCGGCGTTCACACAGGCGACTCCATGGTTGTTGCTCCTTCCCAGTCGCTCACAAATAAAGAAGTGGGTATGCTCAGAGCCGCTGCTCTCAAGATCATCAGAGCTCTCGGCATCGAAGGCGGCTGCAATGTTCAGTTCGCTCTCGACCCTTATTCCTTCGACTACTATGTAATCGAAGTTAACCCACGTGTTTCCCGTTCCTCCGCTCTCGCATCCAAGGCTTCCGGCTTCCCAATCGCCAAGGTTTCCGCTCTCATCGCAGTCGGTCTCACACTTGACGAAATCCAGCTTGCTCACGCACCGGCTTGCCTCGAGCCTTCCCTCGACTATATCGTAACTAAGGTAGCACGCTTCCCATTCGATAAGTTTGACTCCGCTTCCAAGCTTCTCAACACACAGATGAAGGCAACAGGCGAAGTTATGGCTATCGGCAGAAGCTTTGAAGAATCCCTCCTCAAGAGCATGCGTTCTCTCGAAACAGGCGTTTGCCATATCTGGCACAAGAAGTTTGACGACGCAACTCAGGAAGAGCTCATCGAAGCTATCGACAACCCGACTGACGAAAGAATCTTTGCTATCGCAGAGCTTCTCCGCCGCGGCACTTCTGTAAATACAATCTACGAACACACAAAGATCGACAAGTTCTTCCTTGACAAGCTGCTCAACATCGTAAACATGGAAAAGGCTCTCAAGGCTAATGTCGGCTGTGAAAAGGTGCTTCTCGAAGCTAAGAAGATGGGCTTTGCTGATGAGTTTATCGCAAAACTCTGGAACAAGACTCCTGACGAAATCTATTTCGTACGTAAGGAAAACGGCATCGTTCCTGTTTACAAGGTCATCGACACCTGTGCAGGCTCCATCAAGTCTGATATTCCTTACTTCTACTCCACATACGGCGTACAGAACGAAAGCGTTGTATCGAATAGAGAAAAGGTCATCGTTTTAGGCTCCGGTCCTATCAGAATCGGTCAGGGCGTTGAATTCGACTACGGCGCAGTTCACGCTATCTGGGCTATCAGAGAAGCAGGCTATGAAGCTATCATCATCAACTGCAACCCTGAAACAGTTTCCACTGACTATACAACTTCCGACAAGCTCTACTTTGAGCCTCTCACACAGGAAGACGTTATGGCAGTTATCGACCATGAAAAGCCAATGGGCGTTATCGTAACTCTCGGCGGCCAGACAGCTCTCAACATCTCCGAAGACCTCAAGCGTCTCGGCGTTAACATCCTCGGCACAGACGAAAAGGCTATCGCAAGAGCTGAAGACAGAAAGCTCTTTGAAAAGCTTATGGAAGACCTTCAGATTCCACAGCCTGTCGGTAAGGCAGTTACAACTATCGAAGCAGGTCTTGAAACAGCAAACGCTATCAAGTATCCTGTTCTCGTCCGTCCATCCTTCGTTCTCGGCGGTCGTGCAATGCAGATCGTAAACTCTGACGAAGAGCTTAAGAGATACCTTACAACAGCCGTTTCCATCAATGCAAAGCACCCTGTTCTCGTTGACAAGTACATTTCCGGTAAGGAACTTGAAGTTGACGCAGTATGCGACGGCACAGACGTATTTATCCCAGGTATCATGGAACACGTTGAACGCACAGGCGTTCACTCCGGTGACTCCATCTCCGTATACCCAACATTCTCGGTTTCCCAGAAGGTCAAGGACACAATCGTTGACTATACAATCCGTCTCGGTAAGGCTATCGGCATCGTAGGTCCGTTCAACATCCAGTTCATCGTTGACGAACACGAAGACGTATACGTTATCGAAGTTAACCCACGTTCTTCCAGAACAGTTCCATTCCTCTCCAAGTCCACAGGTTACCCAATCGCAAATATTGCAGCTAAGGTTTCCCTCGGCAAGAGCCTCAAGGAACTCGGTTACGAAACAGGTCTCGGCGTAGAAAAGAAGAGATGGTATGTAAAGGCTCCTGTCTTCTCCTTCGCTAAGATCCGCGGTCTTGACACAGCACTTTCCCCAGAAATGAAGTCTACAGGTGAAGCAATCGGCTATGACGATTCCCTCAACCGCGCTCTTTACAAGGCTCTCAAGGCATCCGGTCTCAGAGTTGAAAACTACGGCACACTCTTCGCTACAATCGCAGACCCTGACAAGGAAGCTGCTCTTCCACTTATCAAGAGATTCTATAACCTCGGCTTCAATATCGAAGCTACAAGCGGCACAGCTAAGTTCCTCAAGGAACACGGCATCAAGACTCGTGTAAAGAAGAAGATCAGCCAGGGCAGTGACGAAGTTCTCGAATCCATCAAGCAGGGCCATATCTCCTACATCATCAATACTCTTGGTGAAGAAGATCAGGTTTCCACAGATGGCTTCCTTATGAGAAGATATGCTGTTGAACACAATGTGACAATGTTCACAAGCCTTGATACAGTATCTGTTCTCCTCGATGTTCTCGAAGAAATCACAATCGGCATCAGCACAATTGATGCATAGCTGCCTGCGGCAGAATGATGTTCACTTAATGTGAATGATGTCGCTTCGCTGATGATGTGTGTCGGTGACACATGATGTATACCTTCGGTATATTTCGGTGTGCTGCGCACGGCATTTATTAAAACTTAACAGCGGGCGGACGACCTCCGCCCGCATGAGTGTATTTATAGGCTCCCCTATCTCAGCCTTCCCCTCGAGGGGAAGGGGGACCGCTTGCGGTGGATGAGGTGTAGGGCGCAGCCCGTCTATTTAATCAATAATGAATAATTATGGTGTGATACCCAAAGGGCACTTACGCAAGTCACATTTTATAGGCGGGCGGGCACAGAGGCACCGCCCCTACGCACAAGCCCCTTGCCTCCCATTGTTAAGGGGAGGGGGACCATCGAAGATGGTGGAGGGGTGTAGAGCGCAGCCCGTCTATTTAATAGCATCGCAGATACCACAACATTTGCTTATGCAAATATATCGCATCCGTTTACGGATATATCGCATTTATATATCGCGCGTTTTACGCATATCGCTGGCGCTTGCGCCAACAAACCCTATTATTATGAAAGGGAAACATAACAAAATGGATCATATTCAGATTTACACAATAAAATCCAATGTAAAAATCGCTGAAGACACATTCAAGATGGTGCTTCTCGGCGATACAAGCCTTATCACAGCTCCCGGCCAGTTTGTAAACATCCAGCTCGACGGTCTTTACCTCCGTCGCCCTATCTCCATCCACGACTGGGATGAAAAATCTTTCACTATCATCTATAAGGTAGTCGGCAAGGGCACAGAGCAGATGAGCAAGATGGCAGAAGGCGAAAAGCTGGACATCCTTATGGGTCTCGGCAACGGCTATACTGTAATGGATAAGCAGAATGTGGCTGTTGTCGGCGGCGGTGTAGGCGTTCCTCCTCTCTACGCGCTCGCTAAAAAGCTCAAGGCAGAGGGCAAGCACGTTATCGCTGTTCTCGGCTTCGGCTACAAGGAACAGGTCTTCTGTGAAGAGGAGTTCAAAGCTGTCTGTGACGAAGTTTATGTCACAACAAACGACGGCTCTTACGGCATAAAGGGCTTTGTAACAACTGCTATGGAAGGCAAGAACATCGAATATTTCTATGCCTGCGGTCCTGAGCCAATGCTCAAGGCTCTCCACAAAACAGGCATCCCTGGTCAGCTCTCCTTTGAAGCCCGCATGGGCTGCGGCTTCGGCGGCTGCATGGGCTGTTCCTGCAAGACTCTCACAGGCTATAAGCGCATCTGCGTTGAAGGTCCTGTAATGCTGACAGAGGAGGTAACATTTGATGAATAAGCTGGAAGTTAAACTTGGTGACCTCACCCTTAAAAATCCTGTCATCCCTGCCAGCGGCACATTCGGCTTCGGCTATGAATTTGCACGCTTCTATGACCTCAATATTTTAGGCTCCATGAGCCTCAAGGGTACTACAAAGGACCCTCGCTACGGCAATCCGCTGCCAAGAATCGCTGAAACAGAGCGCGGCATTATCAATGCCATCGGCCTTCAGAATCCTGGTATCGATGCAGTTATCGCAAATGAGCTTCCAAAGCTCAAGCCACTTTACAACGACAAGGTTATCGCAAATATCTCCGGCTTCTCTGTCGATGAATATGTGCACACAGCATCCATGTTCGACAAGGAAGACCAGGTTGGTATTCTTGAAATCAACATCTCCTGCCCTAACGTAAAGGCAGGCGGTATGGCTTTCGGCACATCTGCTGAAAATGCAGCTATGGTATGCCGCGAAGTCAAGAAGGCTGTCAAAAAGCCTGTATTTATGAAGCTTTCCCCTAACGTAACCGATATTGTTGCTATCGCAAAGGCTTGCGAAGAAGCAGGCGCAGACGGCATTTCTCTCATCAACACAATGCTCGGCATGAGAATCGACCTCAAGACAGGCAAGCCAATCGTTTCTACAAAGATGGCAGGCTTCTCCGGTCCTGCTATCAAGCCTGTTGCTGTGAGAATGGTTTATCAGGTTTATGAAGCTGTCAAGATTCCAATCATCGGCATCGGCGGCATTGCAACTGCTGAAGACGTAATCGAATTTATGATGGCGGGCGCATCTGCTGTTCAGGTCGGCGCACAGAATCTCGTAAATCCTTACGCTTGCCGCGATATTATCAATGACCTTCCAAAGGTTATGGAAAAATACCGCATCGAAAAGCTTTCCGATATCATCGGCAAGGCACATTAAGCTCTCGGACGAGCAATGCTCGCCCCTACGCACAAACCCGTTGCCTCTCCTTGTTAAGGGGAGGGGGACCACGAAGTGGTGGAGGGGTGTAGCCGTAGGCGTCTGTTTAATAAAATTAATGTGCCTGCGGCGCAATTAAATAGTTTTCTCTCCCCCCTGTCCTACGGACATCCCCCCTCGTCAGAGGGAGGCAAGAGAAATTATAAGCCTTCCCCTCGATTCACACCCCACAAAGCAGGCTTTGCGGGGACCCCGTTTGGAAGGTGTCAGCAACGCTGACGGATGAGGTGTAGCCGTAGGCGTCTATTCAATAAACGGTACGTCATAAATGCCGTACCCTACAAAAATTTCAAACTCGTAGGGGATGGCGCTTGCCGACATCCCGCGGGCGGGCGCAGAGACCCGCTCCTACATATAATACACAAAACCAAAAAAGGAGAACTCTACCATGCGTGACGTAATCATCGCTTGTGACTTCAAGGACAAGGAAACAACTCTCAACTTCCTCAAGAAATTCGAAGGTCTTAACCCTTATGTAAAGATCGGTATGGAACTTTTCTACGGCGAAGGTCCTGACATCGTTCGTGAAATCAAGGCTATGGGCTACAAGATCTTCCTCGACCTCAAGCTCCACGATATTCCAAACACAGTAAGAAAGGCTATGGCAAACCTTGCTCGTCTTGGCGTTGACATGACAAATGTTCACGCTTCCGGTACTGTTGCTATGATGGAAGCTGCAAAGCAGGGCCTTATCGAAGGCGCTGAAGGCAGAGAAGTTCCAATTCTCATCGCTGTTACACAGCTCACATCCACATCTGAAGAAACAATGCAGCGCGACCTTCTCATTCCTGAAAAGATTGAAAACGTTGTTGCTCACTATGCTCAGAACGCTCAGAAGGCTGGTCTTGACGGCGTAGTATGCTCCCCATTGGAAGCTGAAATCGTTAAGAAGGCCTGCGGTACTGACTTCAAGACAGTAACTCCTGGCATCCGTTACCCGGACGGCGACAAGGGCGACCAGGCTCGTGTTACAACTCCTATGAAGGCTCGTGAAATCGGCACAGACTTTATCGTTGTCGGCCGTCCTATCACAGCTCAGGAAGACCCTGTTGCAGCATACCTCCGCGTTCGCAAGGACTTCCTCGGCGAATAATTTGTCGCTTCGCTCTCCCCATTGAGCAGGCTCAATGGGGTCCCCGATTTGAAAATACACTGCTTTTCCGCAGATTCTGTGTGATTTTGCCGAAATGAATTCGTCAAAATCGGGTGGCTTTCCTCTGTTTGGGAAGCTCATAAACACAGGACACAAAGGCTGCAAATTTCTTTAAAATCAACAACAATTATTCCTGCAAGGTGACAGAAAAAACTTCTGTCACCTTTGCGTGAATTTTCGAGTATTTGAAATAGCCCTCGGGCGGGCATGGAAACCCGCCCCTACGCACGATCATGTAGGGTGCGGCGCCCTCGACATTCCGCGGGCTGATGTAGGCATCAGCCCCTACAATTTGTCTCCTTGCCTCCCTCTGACGAGGGAGGGGGCGCCGTAAACGGCACTAGCTTCGCGTCGCCACAAACGGTGGTGGAAGGAGAGAACCTATTCAATCGTGAACGGAGTTCACACCACAATGTTCCGCAGGAACAATTCATGATACGAAGTATCAATTCATGGTGAAACCAATTCATGCACCTTTGGTGCAATTCATTTATTTCAGGAGAACCACTTAAATGGCATTTTTTGATAAAATCAAGCAGGGTCTTGCCAAGACAAAGGCGAATATCGACTCTGCTCTCAACAGCGTTTTCGCTGTTTTCCGCGAGGTTGACGAGGACCTTCTCGAAGAGCTTCTCGACGCCCTCATCATGAGCGACCTGGGCGCTTCCCTTTCCCAGGAAATCATTGACGAGCTCCGTGAGCGCGCTAAACTTGAAAAGCTTGAATCGGAAGCTCAGGTCAAGGAAGCTCTCGTTGACATTCTCAAAAACAAGATGACTCTCGATAACTCCCTCAAGCTGACAACAAAGCCATCTGTCATCATGGTTGTCGGCGTAAACGGCGTTGGCAAGACTACAACTATCGGCAAAATCGGACAGAAGCTGACACAGGAAGGCAAGAAAGTGCTTTTTGTTGCGGCTGACACATTCCGCGCGGCTGCTGCCGACCAGCTTACTATCTGGGCAGACCGCTGCGGCGCGCAGATCGTCCGTCACTCTGAGGGCGCAGACCCTGCTGCCGTTATTTTTGACGGCATCACAGCGGCAAAGGCAAGAGGTGTTGACGTTGTTATCTGCGACACAGCAGGCAGACTGCACAACAAGCAGAATCTCATGCGCGAGCTTGAAAAGATGAACCGAATCATCGACCGCGAGCTCCCTGACGGCGACAAGGAAACTCTCCTCGTTGTCGACGCAACAACAGGCCAGAACGCTCTCAGCCAGGCTGAACAGTTCGGCGCTGTAACACAGCTTTCGGGCGTTGTTGTCACAAAGCTTGACGGCACAGCAAAGGGCGGCGTTGTTGCGGCTATCTCGGCTAAAATGAATATCCCTATCAAGTTCATCGGCGTCGGCGAAAAGGCAGACGATTTATTGGAATTTGAACCGGAAAACTTCCTCAAGGCATTTTTTGAGTAAAATGGTCCCCACGCCTCTCCTGTGAATTTACCCCACAAAGCAGGCTTTGCGGGGACCCCATTATCGGGGAGGTGCCCCAACGGGGCGGAGGGGTTGTTTCCTATTTAATAGCCCAATATGCCGTAGGCACACCTTGTAAAATGGGGTTTCCAAAGGGGTGCCAACCCCATGTGGTCTGGTGATCAAACTGCCTGACCAGTTTGCAGTTTTTGCAACTTTTGGGCGGCCAAAAGTTGACGCCG
>SVKW01000187.1 GCA_015068285.1 Oscillospiraceae bacterium
GTGAGCCGGCAAGAGAATACTTGAGAGCGTTGTCCACAACATTCTGCAGGGCGCGGGAAAGCTTTTTGCCGTCAGCTCTTATAACAACAGGGGACGGAGCAAGGTTGATTTTCAGCTTGGCATCCGATGCCTTGATTTTGTCCTCCATATCGGCAAGAAGCTGATTTGTCAGCTTGGTGAAATCCAGAGGCTTGATATCGAGCTGTGCATTGCCGCTGTTTGTCTTGGCAAGGTCAAAAAGGTCAGAAACAATGCCCTTGAGCCTGTCAGCTTTCTGGGCGAGAATGCCCACATAATCCTTGGCAACATCATTCATTTCTTCCTTTTTCAGAAGGTCGATGTAGCTGATGATAGAGGTCAGCGGAGTTTTCAGGTCGTGAGAAACATTGGTGATAAGCTCGATTTTCATGCGCTCACCCTTCATCTGCTCCTCAAGTGCCTCGCTCAAACCCTCGCTGATGTTGGCAAGCTTATCCGAGCTGTCGACAAGAGGGTCGCCATCGTCAATGCCTGCATAATAGTCAAGGTCGCCCGAGGAAACCTTGTCTATCTGCACCAGAAGACGAGCCATCGACTGGGAATAGCGTGTGGTTTTCTTAATGTAATGCCAGATGATAACACATTCGAGAATAATTATTGAGATGCAAATAAGTATCCAGAAAAACTGCATATTCCATATTGCGAGAGCAAAAAATGCAGAGAAGCACAAGGCAACAAACAGAAGAACGGAAATTGCAACAAAGCGCACCTGAATCTTATGGAAGCCTGCGGCAAAATGTACATCTTTGAATTCAACACCTGTGAAATTGCGGATAAACTCGCCGCAAAACTCCGAAATAACCTTGAAAAATGCCTTGATTTTGTGCCAGAGCCAGCCGAGGCAGGTGCCTTTTATAAGAGTTTTTGCCTTTATTTTACGGACAAGGGAGAGGAAAATCCACATGAATCCGCAGTAAATACACTCTGCGGCAAGGCATATAAGGAACTTGCCGAAATTATAGGAGGACTTGACCACATAAGGCGAATAGGCATAGCTCATCTCGCTCATAGCAATAAATGCCATCGACACAAGGAGAATCAAGCCGAAAATATGGACTTCTGTCCAGATATTGTCGGGGAAAATAGTGTGTACAAGGTTGTCCTCAGGCTTTCTGCCCGAAACCATAATGAGATAAATCACACAGACGAGAAAAACCACAAGACGGTTGAATTCACGGCTTACAAGATTACGTGTCACATCGCGATAGCTGTTGAAATCCTCAAAGCCATCGCCCCAGTAACTGTCAGGGAAGGAAATGACAGCCTCACAGCCCGAGCGGTATCTGAATGCACCTACTATGCTTTCGGGAATCTTGCCGCCAACCTCGGTAATCGTGCCTTCGGAATAGACGATAAAGTTACCTTCGCGGAATTGGTCAATATCCATTCCTTCGTCAGAAGTCAGCATAGTGTTGCCGTTTTCGTCAACAATGGCAAAACCCAGCATTGTAAACTCATCAGGCATGGAAGAAGATATTATATCATCATTTGCCTTTGCCAGTAAAAAATGAGCCGCATTGTAAATCCTGCTGTGGGCTCTTGAGGTTTCATAATAACTGTCGGCAAAAAGGCTCTCCGCCATAAGCGAAATGTCCTTCGCCTTGTTTTCGTATAAAAAGTCTCCTAAATCGCTTATTGCCAGCCACACCATAAGCATGGAAAGGGCGAATGCGATAATTTTTGTAAGCCGATTACGGCTGATATTTTTCAATTTTGTAGCCAATACCCCACACCACCTTCAAATATTTTGGCTCCTTAGGATTTATCTCGATCTTCTCGCGTATGCGGCGGATATGCACCATAACTGTGTTTTCAACGCCGAAAGCCTCTTCATTCCATACGCGGGAATAGATTTCCTCGGCGGAAAATACACGGCCTGCATTTTTCATAAGCAGCTCGACTATCTTATACTCTGTCGCCGTAAGACGGACCTCCTCGCCCGAAACACGAAGCTGCTTTGAGGAAGTGTCCAGCTCAAGGTCGCCTGTCATAAGAATATCCTTTTTTATGACATTGCCCACATCACCTAAGTACATATAGCGTCGAAGATGAGATTTAACTCTCGCTATAAGCTCACTTGGGTTAAATGGCTTTGTGACATAGTCGTCAGCCCCCATCGAAAGCCCTAAAATCTTGTCCGAATCCTCAGATTTTGCCGAAAGCATGATAATCGGCAGATTACGGCTTTCGCGTATCTTCATTGTAGCCGAAAGTCCGTCAAGCTTTGGCATCATAATGTCGAGAATTATAAGGCGGATATCGCTTCGCGATGATAAAATGTCGAGAGCTTCCATGCCGTCATAAGCGCAGACAGCTCGGATATTTTCATGCCCAAGCAGTTTTACTATTGCGTGAGCTATCTCCCTGTCATCATCGACGACAAGAACAACTGAGTTTTGCATTTGCATAAGAGAAAGTCTCCTTTCAGAACCTGTATATATTGTAAAGCATCAATCTTAAAATGAAAGCGATGTATTTCTTACGATTTTCTTAAAATAAATCGAGTAATCATGCAGGG
>SVKW01000044.1 GCA_015068285.1 Oscillospiraceae bacterium
TCTCCACGATGGTATGCCAGATACAATGACAAACCTTGAAGATGCAGCAGCTGGCGAAAACTACGAATGGACAGACATGTATGCTAACATGGCTAAGACAGCAAAGGAAGAAGGCTTTGATAAGATTGCTTTCCTCTTTGAAGAAGTAGGCAAGATTGAAAAGGAACACGAAGAAAGATATCTCGCTCTCCTCAATAACATTAAGGAAGGCAAGGTATTCAATCGTGAAGGCGAACAGGTATGGCAGTGCCGTAACTGCGGTCACATCCATGTAGGTCCTGAAGCTCCTGAAATGTGCCCAGTATGTGATCATCCAAAGGCTCACTTCCAGCTCCGCGTTATCAACTACTAATCTGATTTTTGATAAAAAGCACCCGTATGGGTGCTTTTTTCGCGATTAGACCAACAGTCGATTGCAAAAAAGCAATTTATATGTTAATTTGTATTTGAGGTGATAAACTTGGATAACAGAAAAACAGGTCAGCTTATTGCTGAATTGCGAAAAGAGAAGAATATGACTCAGCAGGATTTAGCTGACAAGCTTCATGTTACAAATACTGCTGTTTCAAAGTGGGAGAGAGGATTGAGCTTTCCGGGAGTCGATATTCTTGAAAAGCTCGCTGAAGAACTTGGGATAACAGTTATGGATATTCTTGCCGGCGAAGTCATCAAGAAAACAGAAGAAAAAATATCTGAAATTTCCATTGATGTAATGAGAACAGAAAAACGCAAACGAAACAAAATCTATGTTCTTGGCATTATTATTGCTGCGATATTTGCGGTAGTATTTTTCTTTGACAGATATGGTCCTGCAATATTCCAGAAGGGATATCCTGTTCCGTATATTAAAGCTATGATGAAAATAAGCGATGAAGCACCACTTGTAAAAGTGAAAGAAGGTATTTATATCACAGAAACAGGGGAGAAGCAGGCTGTATTTGATTATATAAAAGAAAAATTTGGCGCAGAGCTTGTTGAACAGGCGGGAAGCGGTTATATATTCTCAAATGGCACAGACAAACTGACGGTATCATCAGAGATTTACTGGAGAAAATACACGGTATGGAGTATCCCTGATATAACATTACAGACGAAATAAAAAGGCAGTTCGTTCTGAACTGCCTTTTAAAATTATGTAATTATTACTTTACGAACTTCTGAACGAGTGTTGCGAGTACGTCAACCATCTTTTCGAGGGACTGTACAGGAACGAATTCGTACTTACCGTGAGCGTTATGACCGCCTGTGGAGAGGTTTGGACATGGGAGACCCATATAGGAGAGGCGGGCGCCGTCTGTACCGCCGCGGATAGCGGAAACAACAGGAGTTACGCCGTTGTCAGAGAATGCTTCCTTAGCATAGTCGATGAGGAACATATATGGTTCAACAACTTCCTTCATATTTCTGTAAGAGTCAGAAAGTCTGAGGTCAATTGTACCTTCGCCGTACTTTTCGTTAAGGTAAGCAGCGATCTTTTCAAAACGAGCCTTCTTGATGTCAAACTTAGCTGCATCGTGGTCACGGATGATATAATCCATAGTTGTCTTTTCTACGCCACCGGACATAAGATTGAGGTGAGAGAAGCCTTCATAGCCTTCTGTGTTAGCTGGCTGCTCGTATGGAGGAAGCATACCGTGGAATTCCATAGCAATGTGGAGGGAGTTCTTCATCTTGTTCTTGGAAGAACCTGGGTGGATATTGGAGCCGTTTACGATAACCTTTGCGGAAGCTGCGTTGAAGTTTTCATATTCGAGACCGCCAACTGCACCGCCGTCGATTGTGTAACCGAAGTTTGCGCCGAGCTTTTCAACATCACAGTTGAGAATACCTGTGCCGATTTCTTCGTCAGGTGTGAGGCAGATTCTGATCTTGCCATGTGGAATGCTCTTGTCAGCGAGAAGCTTTTCAGCGAGAGCAAAAATTTCAACGATACCAGCCTTATCGTCAGCACCGAGGAGAGTTGTACCGTCTGTTACGATGAGGTCCTGACCGACATAGTTCTTCATGAATGGGAACATCTTTTCTTCCATAACGATGCCGAGTTCCTTGTTGAGAACAACATCGCCGCCTTCGTAATGAACGATGGAAGGCTTGATATCCTTGCCGGAGATGTCGGAAATAGTATCCATATGAGCGAGAAGAGCGATAACAGGAATGTCACCTTCTGCAGTTGCAGGAATTGTGCCGAATACGAAGCCGTTCTTGTCAACTTCGACTTCTTCAATGCCGATTGCCTTCATTTCATCAGCCATGAAATGAGCAAAGTCCATCTGCATTGCAGAGGAAGGGCATGGATTGCCTTCGATTTCAGGATAGGAAGTTGTTTCGATCTTGATGTACTCAATGAAACGATCTACTATTGTTTTCATAAAAGTTCTCCTTATGATAAAATTATTTTATAACCATATAATAACACATATAAAGAATAATTGCAATTATTATTGTGAAGTTACATCCTTATAAAGCTGATTTTTGTTGAGATTGTATTGCTTTGCAATCTGTTTTACAGCATCGCGTGTAGACATACCTTCCTCAACAAGTGCGTTGACGAGAGCGATACCATCAACTTCTTCATTCTCGTTTTCATCTTCAGATTTGCCTGCAATAATGAGAACAAACTCGCCCTTTGGTGTGTTTTCTTCGTAATGCTCAACAGCTTTACAGAGCGTTGTTTTAAAGACTTCTTCGTGGATTTTAGTCAACTCACGGCAGAGCGCGATCTCTCTGTCGCCAAGAACAGCGTAAAAATCCTTAAGAGTGCGGAGAAGCTTATGAGGTGCTTCGTAAAATACCATTGTGCGCTTCTCATTTTTGATATCTTCAAGGTGTTCGCGTCTGCTTTTGTTATTCACCGAGAGAAAACCTTCAAAGCAGAATCTGCCGCAGTCCATACCGGAAATCGAAAGGGCAGAGATGACAGCGCTTGGACCGGGCACAGCAACAACATCAAGTCCATTGTCCTGACAAATCTTTACAAGGTCTGTGCCGGGGTCGGAAATAGCAGGTGTGCCTGCATCTGTAACGAGGGCACAATTTTCACCTTCAGCAATTCGTGAGGCAATATACTGTCCTTTTTCAGCACGATTATGCTCGTAATAGCTGATAAGCGGCTTTTTGATGTCATAACGTGCAAGAAGTTTGGAAGTAACCCTTGTATCTTCACAAGCGATAAAGTCAACAGTTGAAAGAGTCTCAAGACAACGGGTTGAGATATCCCCAAGATTGCCGATCGGAGTACCAACAATATATAATTTAGCCATAGAACCTCCTTAATTCAGCTTGGAATCGCCAAGCTTACTGCGTAAATGATATACTTTTTTATAAAGCCATTGATTTTCCGGCTTTTTAAGTTCAGGGTCGGAAGAAATGATTTTTTCAGATATTTCTTTCGCACATTCAACAGTCCTCATATCAGCCTGATTGACTATTGAATTGTATTTAGGCAGACCATGCTGAGCCATACCGAAAAAGTCACCGGGACCGCGTAATCTCAGGTCTTCCTGAGCAATTTTAAAGCCGTCTGACGTCTTCGTCATTATATTAAGACGCTCTTTCGTCTCATGATTGGAAGTGTCGCTTACGAGTATGCAGTATGATTTTTCACTTCCTCGGCCGACACGGCCTCTCAACTGATGAAGCTGAGAAAGACCAAAACGTTCGGCATTTCTGACAATCATAAGTGTGGCATTCGGAACGTCGACGCCCACTTCGACAACTGTTGTAGAAACGAGAATATCTATCTCTTTATTCTTGAAACGCTCCATAATGGCCTGCTTTTCTTTAGCTTTCAATTTGCCGTGAAGCATAGCGACACTAAGATCGGGGAATATATTATTCTGCAAAAATGAAGCATATTCTTCAGCGCTTGCAAGGTCGGATTCCTCGCTTTCAAGAGCGAGAGGGCAGACGACATAAGCCTGAGAACCTTCTGCAATAAGCTTTTTGATAAATCCATACAGGCGTTTATCATAGCCTGTATTGACAAAGAAAGTATCTATTTTCTGCCTGCCTGGAGGTAGTTCATCAATTATAGAAACATCAAGCTCACCATAAATAATGAGTGTAAGTGTACGCGGAATAGGTGTAGCAGACATAACAAGTGTATGACAGCCTTGTCCTTTTTTGCTCAGTTTAGTGCGCTGAGCAACGCCAAAACGGTGCTGTTCGTCAACAACAAATAATGCAGGATTTTTAAATACAACATTATCTTCGAGCAAGGCATGAGTGCCTATGAGTAAATCTATTTCACCGTTTGCAAGGGCAGACTTTATCGATTCTTTTTCTTTTTTGCTGGTCGAGCCAACAAGCAATGCAATACGCACATCCATGCCGTTGAACATATTGGTAAAGTTTTTGTAATGCTGCAGGGCAAGAATTTCAGTAGGAGCAATTACTGCAGACTGATATCCATTGAGTGCAGAGAGATAAGCGGCTGCTGCTGCAACAACGGTTTTACCTGAGCCTACATCACCCTGAACAAGGCGATTCATGGAATAACCACTGTACATATCTTCAAAAATATCATTTACTGCTCGCTTCTGAGCACCTGTTAATTCATAAGGCAGATTCTCCAGAAATGGATTGAGGGAGATGACTTTCATCTTCGGCGCAGACTGACTTCTGATGGAAGATTTGAACTGAGCGAGGGCAGAAGAGTATGTTATAAGCTCATTGAAGCATAATCTGTTGATTGCATCACGCAGACGCTGATGTGAGGAAGGGAAATGTATGTTTTTTAAAGCAATATCAAGTGGTGTCAAGCCGTATTGCTTTACAATACTTTCCGGCATATCATCGATGATTTCTCCTGTATTTGCCAGTGCGCGAGCCATGGAATCTGCGAGAAAATTACGAGTGATGCCTTCAGTAAGGGGATAAATAGGAAGAATCTTACCGGAAATTTTACCCCTGCCAACAAGCTCAAACTCAGGATTGCTCATCTGATATTTGCCGTTAAAGGTAGTGATCTTCCCGAAAAATACATATTCCTTACCGACAAAAAGCTGTTTTTCAAGAAAGCGTCTGTTGAAGAATGTCAGCTCAATAGTGCCGTATTCATCAAAAATTTTACATTTCGAGATTGTAGTGCCTTTGTGAATTAAAGCTGTTCGAACACTTGTACCAACGGTAGCTCGTATACAAACAGGAGTATCCTCCGGAAAATCAGATAAGTTATAAAACTTTGTTCTGTCTTCATACGCTCTCGGATAATAATTCAGCAAGTCGCCAATGGTATCTATACCGATATTGTGGAGCGATGTCTGACGCACCTTGCCGACTCCTTTTAAAATACTTACTGGTTGATTGAGCATATAAAGACCTCCTTTCGTTTTCATAAATATATAATACATTAAAAAGCTGAAATAATCAATAATGAAAATAAAGAAGGATTGAAGTTTGAGTGAAAATATGTTAGAATATTTGTATCAGATTTTAATAAAAAAGACAGATGAAAAACACAAATTGTTGTTAAAATAATGTTCAGTAAATAAAGATAAGGAGTTA
Source organism: Oscillospiraceae bacterium (assembly GCA_015068285.1). Taxonomy (GTDB): domain Bacteria; phylum Bacillota; class Clostridia; order Oscillospirales; family Butyricicoccaceae; genus SIG471. The sequence goes on from SVKW01000044.1 coordinate 5,506, forward strand.
ATATGGAAAGAGATACAATACTTGACCATCTTTTCGATACAGATCATCCGGAAGATATTTTGGACAGAACACGTCCGTTCAGCGAGCTGATGATGCATTACAGCAGTGCAATGCTGGAAATCCAGACAAAGCTTGAGGTTCTTAATGCAGAAATGGCGCTCCACAGTAGCAGGAATCCATTTGAATCGATAAAATGCAGGCTTAAGAGTCCGCTAAGCATCGTCGGAAAGATGAAACGAAAGGGACTTCCTGCAACGGTAGAAGCTATCGAGAACAATATCTACGATATTGCAGGTGTACGCGTAATCTGCTCATTCCCAAGCGATATTTACAGGCTTGCTGAAAGCCTGATGGCGCAGGATGATATCAAGGTCTTTAAAATCAAAGACTACATAAAGAATCCAAAGCCAAATGGATACAGAAGCCTTCATCTTATTCTTGAAATTCCAATCTTCCTTTCAACCGAGAAGAAGTATGTGAAGGTTGAGGTCCAGTTCAGAACAATTGCAATGGATTTCTGGGCAAGCCTTGAACACAAGCTGAAATATAAGAAGGAAATTGGTGAAGCAGAGGATATAGCTGCTGAACTCAAGCAGTGTGCTGACGAAATCAGTTGTCTTGACAATGCAATGCAGAGCATTCGCGATAAAATCGATAATATTTAATCTGATAATATGTAAAAAAAGCAGCCAATCGGCTGCTTTTTTTAATCATTTTCTTTAAACATTTGAATGATGTCAGTTATCTCATCTTCATAGATACTGTCTTTTGTGTAAACAAAGTTGAATTCGTGGGTGACATTCCAATCGGAAAGCTTGATTTTGGAAAGATTACCGCGCTTGATTTCTTCGCGTGCAGCCGCATTGTACATAAAGCTTATACCTGCATTATAAGACACAAGCTTTTTTATAGCATTAAGACTGCCTATTTCAAGCGTACCGTTAAAGCTTTCGGGCGAGAGATTTCTTTCGAATAATACATTCTCGAAAATAGCTCTTGTGCCGGAGCCTGCTTCACGAAGAATAAGTCTGTTATTGAGAAGACCTTCAATAGAGCAGGAGGTGCCGGAATGGACAGATGACGGGGAACATATACCAATAAATGGCTCGTTGCGGAAAAGGCTGTATCCGTATTTTGACTTGTCAAAAAAACCTTCGATAACGGCAAACGAAATATCACCGTTTTCAAGTTTCTTGAGAAGAATGGATGTGTTCTCGACATACATATTGAAATGGATATCTGGATTGTTTTTCATTATGCGTGATATAACATCGGGCATAATGTATTCACCGATAGTCAAAGTCGCACCGAAGGAAATAACTCTGTTCCTGTGGCTTACAAGATCATCTTTAATCTTCTTACAGTCAACTGCAATGCGCTTTGTAAAGTTATAAAGCTTGCGTCCCTTATCTGTAAGCTGAAGCTCCTTTCCGTTATACAGAAAGAGCTTTCCGCCATAAAGGTTTTCCAGGTATTTGATATGCTGTGAAACCGCAGGCTGAGTAATATGAAGATGTTCTGCAGTTTTGGTGTAGCTCTTTATCTCACAAAGAGCGAGAAAGGTTTCGTGACGAAAATCTATCATGACTGCACATTAAGCAAGGATGATGAATTTGAGTACGAAGTACCAGGAAACAAGAGCTGCAATAAGAGCCGGAAGGAAAAGAAGATAATTCTTGTAAAGATCCTTCATGCTTGTATTGAAGTATTCGAGTGTAAGCACCTGACACATATGAATAGGAGATGTGAAATATGCGAAGAAGCCGACAGAATACATAAGGTATGCAAAGAGAAGCACGAGGTTGTAAGAGGTTGCAACAGGGAGAATGAGTGGGTATACAACTGCGAGAGATGGCTGGAAATTACCCATTGAGAAGGAGAGAATACCAACTGCAACAATTACAATAATTTCGACAGGAACACCGCCGTTTACCATGGAAACGATGAATTCGTTGAGCTCGGAAAGTCCGCCTACAACTGTCTTGAAAAGGAGAATGCCGAGGATGGAAAGAGTCATTTTTACATTGATACCCTTAACAATGAGAACGGCAGGATTTTCTTCGAGCTTGTACTGTTCATCTTTTTTGGCATCCATGTGGTTGACAAGTACTGCAACGAGAATGCCGATAGGAAGTGAAAAATGAATCGGAAGACCTGTTGTAATTGTTGTTACAATACTTACCCAGATTGGAGAGGAATAAAGCAGGAAGCCTTTGATGTGGCCGATATATTCCTTGGAAGTGATCTTTTCAGGCTTCTTGTCCTTGACACCGCGAAGCAGTGAAAAATAGCCGAGAAGGAACATTACAATTGTGATAGGGAACTGGATCTTGATAAAGTCGAAAAGCTCAAATCCGCCGAGCTGAGCAGCAAGAATGATAGTCGGGGAAAGAGGATATGAGAAGAAAAGACCATGACGGAAAATCATATTGATTGCCGCACGCTTTGCATTCGGAAGTTCAAGCTTATCACCGAGCTTATCAACAACAGGACAGGACATAAGAGCACCGCCGGCAACCTGGAGAAGACCGATAATTGTAGGTGAAAGAAGAATTGTGGCTTTTGCACTTTTAAGAACCTGCTCGAGGTGTTCGATCATACGGTCGAGCATCTTATATCTTTTCATAAGATATCCCATGATGGAAATGAACAGGATAGTGAATGTCATGGTGTATGTAAGCGGGTCTTTTACCATGCTTGCGAGGGCCTGAATAAAATCGCCAAGACCTTTTCCGTTGAGAAACAGCATCACAACAGAAGCGATGAGTAAAGCAAGACCAAGCTGTACTTTTTTGTTTACCAGAATCAGCAGAAGAAGAACAACTGCAGCAAGTTTAACAACGATCATAAAAATCTCCTTAAATTAGTTTTGTTATTTTATATTTTACCATAATTCACCGGCAGTTACAATAAAAAAATTATTTTTTATTGTCGTTTAGAGCGGACAAAAATATTTACAAAATGATAACTTTGTTATATAATTATAGTGTAATGCTAAAATCAGGGGGTGCTTTATGCTTTTGCTCAGTAAAAACAATGCATTGCTTTCAAAATGGTCGGGTGGTACTACGGCTCAGCTTATGATTTTTCCTGAAAGCTCTGAATATAAAGACAGAGATTTTGACTATAGATTTTCTGTAGCTACCATTGATGATGAGACAAGTGTGTTTACAAGTCTGCCTGATTATCACAGATATATGATAGCTCTTTCTGAAAAAATCAATATCACAAATAACGGTGAGCCAGTCGAGCTTAACAGATGTGAAATTTATGAGTTTGAAGGATATGACGATGTTCACAGCTTTGGTAAGGCTATCGATCTGGGAATTATGTGCAGACGCGGAAAATGTCATGCAGACATAAATATCCGCGCCTACGAAATGGACGAAATAATTCCGGAAAAATCTGACTATGCTTATCTTGCAATCGGTCATGCCGAAGAAAATGAAAATGGTATTGTTGTAAAATCACAGCGTGCAGTTGTTGTGTTTATAGATATAATTTACGACCTGAAGCTTGTAAAGCCTGATGAAACTCATAAGGAAATATGGGAGCAGGCTATTGCAGAGTTCAGGGAGGTAGGAGAAGATCCTGTTCCTTCTGCTATGGCGGATGGCAATGGAGATTTTGCCTCTTTTCTTGTTGAAACGGAAAAGTCTGATAAAATGCCATTCTGTGAATGGAATGAAAAAGGGGGATTTATGATGTCCCCGCAGACCACAATGTTTTTCACAAATGCCGATGAAACAAAGCTTATCGGAGCAATTTCGTGCAGAAAGTTTCTGACAGAAAAGCTTCGTGAGAGAGGCGGTAATATCGGCTATGGAGTAGTGCCAAGTGAGCGCAGAAGGGGCTATGCTACAAAAATGCTTGGTATGTTCCTTGGAGAATGCAAGAACATCGGTCTTGCTGCAGTTGTTATAACATGCTCGGCTGATAATGTACCTTCAAAAAAGACGATTATCAACAACGGCGGTGTTCTTTATGGAACAGGCATTGACAAAAATGGCGAGGAGTATGAAAAATATTACATACTTACTCTTTAATATAAATCAAAAAAAGGAAGTGTAAAATGGCGAAACTTGAACTTATGAGCCCGGCGGGCTCACTGGAAAGTATATATGCTGCGGCCAGAGCCGGAGCTGATGCCATCTATTTCGGCGGCGGCGATTTCAATGCCAGAAGAAATGCTAAAAACTTTACAAATGAAGAACTGGAAACAGCTATTAAGTATCTTAAAATCAGAGGAAAACATAGCTATATTACAGTAAATACATTACTTACAGACAGAGAACTCAAGGACCTTTATGGATTCCTCAAGTTCCTCAATGATGCAGGAGCAAGCGCTGTTATTGTGCAGGATCTTGCTGTAGCTAAGATGATCCATACGGCATTCCCTGATATGCCTATGCATGCATCTACTCAGCTTACTGTTCACAATCTTGCCGGTGCATTACAGATGAAAGAACTTGGCTTTTCACGAGTTGTTCTTTCGCGTGAGCTTCCGCTGAGTGAAATAAAGTATATTACAGAAAACTGCGGAATTGAAACTGAGGTTTTTGTTCACGGTGCTCTTTGTATGTGCTATTCGGGACAGTGTTATTTTTCGGGACTTGTAGGCGGCAGAAGCGGCAACAGAGGGCTTTGTGCTCAGCCGTGCAGAATGCAGTATGGAGTAGGCAATGGACAGTCAAAGGCTGTTCTCAGTCTTAAGGATCTTTGTCTTGCTGAACAGCTTCAGGAGCTTGTTAAGGCAGGTGTTTCCTGCGCTAAGATTGAAGGCAGAATGAAGCGTCCTGAATATACTGCCTATGTAACAAACGTTTACAGAAAAGCTATTGACAGCGGAAAGAATCCTACAAGAGATGAGATGGAAAAGCTTAAGACTCTTTTCTCAAGAGACGGCTTTACACAGGGTTATTTCAACGATAAAAAGGGTCCTGATATGTTCGGCACAAGAGAAGAAGGCGATCCAAAGAAGCTGAAAGCTATCTATAAGGAAGCTCAGGCGCTCTATGCCGGCGAAGAAGAACCATCAATTCCTGTTGATGCTTATGTATATGCTCATTCTGATGATAAGATAAGAATTTCCATGCGTACACATGATGGTTATGCCTATGAGTGTTACGGAATGGTACCTGAAAAGGCAAATCACAGACCGACCGGCTCGGAAGAAATTGCAAACAGCCTTAAAAAGACGGGCGGTACAGCATTCTATATGGCAGATATAAAGGTCGATATGGAATATGGTCTGAAGATTCCGCTTTCTGCAATAAATGCCATGAGAAGACAGGCACTTGATGCTCTTACTGCTCAGCGTAAAGTGCAGCAGCCAAGACGTGAGCTTGAATGGCATGCAGGCTATATGCGTACAAACTCTAAAGAAAAGCCTAAATATATTTTCTCATATACAAAAACAGAACAAATTACAAGAAAAGCTTTGATGGCAAAGCCGGAATATATTTACATTCCGCTGATTGAGTGCTATAATAATATTCAGGCATTCACAAAACTCCGTGAAATGGGGCAGAAAATAGCCGTTGTGATGAACAGAATCATGTTCGACAGGGAATGGCCTGAAACTAAAAAGCAGCTTGAAGCTGTTAAGGAAGCTGGAATTGACAGTGTAGTATGTACAAATGTCGGTCATCCGTATATGCTTAAGGATATGGGCTTTGAACTTAGAGGTGACTTTGGTCTCAATGTATTCAACTCCCAGACAATGAAGCAGTTCAGAAGTCTCGGAGTTAATTGCCAGACACTTTCTTTTGAACTCAACTTTGCACAGATAAGAGATATTTCCAAATGCTGCGAAAGCGAACTTATCGTTTACGGCAGACTTCCGCTTATGATAACTGAAAACTGTTCTATCAGAAACAGAACAGGTAAGTGCTCATGTAAGGATGGATACGGCGAAATTACTGATAAAACAGGAAGAACTTTCCCGATTCTCCGCGAAGAAGGCTGCAGAAATACTATCTATAACAGCGATATGCTTTTCTGGGCTGACAAGAAAAATCAGTATTCCAATATCGGCATCACATATGCTCGTCTCAATTTTACAACAGAAAGCGGTTATGAATGCGATAAGGTTATCGGCGCATACATAAATGATGAACCTTATATGCCTGCACGAATGACAAGAGGTCTCTATCAGCGAGGTGTTGAATAATGAATATACGCCTTATTGAAAGAGATGGAATGAAACCTGATGTTCCGAAATATCAGACTGCAGGTGCTGCGGGAATGGATCTTGCTGCTTTTGTAAAAGAAAGTGTTGTTATAGAAGCAGGCGGCAGGGCAAAGATTCCCACAGGAATCGCAATAGAGCTTCCTGACGCAAACTGCGCAGGATTTGTAATGGGCAGATCATCATTGGGTGCAAAATATGGTGTATGTCCTTCAAATGGTGTAGGTCTTATTGACAGCGATTACAGAGGAGAAATCTTTGTAACTCTGCAAAATAACGGTAGGGAAGATTTTGTTGTAAATAACGGCGACAGAATTGCTCAACTCGTTATTGTGAATATCAGAAGACCGGAGCTTGTCGTTAAAGAAGAACTTTCCGAAACAGTCAGAGGTGAAGGCGGCTTCGGCAGCACAAATAAGTAAAACACACATAATAACAGTGTTTTTAATAAAATATTAGATAAAAGAGGTATGAAAAATGAAATTTCATGTTTACGATGTAGTTCGCGGCGGCGAATATGACATGACAAGAGAAGAGCTCATTTATGAAGTTCAGTACAAGGACCGTATGCTCAACTTCTGCTTCGACCATGTACGTAATGACCCTGAAGAATATCTTTTCTGGGATAAGGAATCCTGGATGATCGAAGACGCATCCAGAAGACGTTTCATCCGTTACTACGAGCTTAAGGGTAAGGTTCTCCGTGACATGACAGGTCACAACATCCACGACCTTGCATTCGAATTCCATCCTGAAGAAGCTATCAGAATCGAACTCGCATAATTAAGTTTTCTAAACTACTCAAAACAATATAAGGAGGAGAATATGAATAAGATCACAAGCCCAAGAGAGTTTTTTGGTGTAGAACCAGGTGCGGATCGTACAATTATCCGTTGGGATAAGATATGTGATTATTTCGAACTGCTTCAGAAAGAAAGCCCATGCATTCAGGTAACTGATATGGGTCCTTCCACAGAAGGCAACAAGTTCCTCAAAGTCATCATTACTTCTGAAAAGAACATGAAGAATCTTGAAAAGTACAGAAAGATCTCCATGGCTCTTGCAGATCCAAGAGGTCTTACACAGGAACAGATCAACGCAATGGTCAAAAATGGTAAGACAGTCAGCGTTCAGAGTATGAGCCTTCATGCAAGTGAAATCGGCGGCACTCAGATGGCTCCTGTTCTTGCACACAGCCTTCTTTGTGCAGATACAGAAGAAAAGAAAAATATTCTCGATAATGTAATTTTCGTAATGGTTCCTTGCTTCAATCCAGACGGTCAGCTTATGGTCTGCGATTGGTACAACGAAAAGCTTGGTACAGAAGATGAAGGCGCAGGTCTTCCATGGCTTTACCATAAATATACAGGTCACGATAACAACAGAGACGCATTTGCTCAGAATATCATCGAATCCCGCTATATGGGTCAGATTTTGTTCCACGAATGGATGCCACAGAGCTATCAGGATCACCACCATATGGGTTCCTACGGTGCTCGTTTGTTCATTGCTCCTTATTGCGAACCTGTAAGACCATACACAGATCCTCTTATCTGGCGTGAACTCAGCCTTTATGGCGCAAATATGGCTTATAAGTGTGAAGAAGAAAATATCACAGGTATTTCCAATGGCACACAGTATCCTGGCTGGGGCCACTATGGTTACCACTGGATCACAAACAGCCATAATATCGCTGGTATGCTTACAGAATCCGCAAGTGCAAGACTTGCAACTCCACTTTATATCCACCCAACACAGCTTCAGGGCAATGGCGATATGACAATGCCTGCTTACGAGCAGCACGGTTATTTCCCACATCCTTGGGAAGGCGGCTGGTGGAAGCTTTCTGATATCGTTCTCCAGCAGTATACAGTAGCTATGGCACTTCTCGATACAATGGCCAAGAACAGAGAGCAGATCCTCAAGAATATGGCTCAGAAGGCTCTTCGCCAGACACAGCGCGGTGCTGAAGATGCTGAAAAGGCATTCATCATCCCAGCTGAACAGCATGACGTAGGTACAATGTACAAGCTTATCAAGATCCTTCTTGATCAGAATATCGACGTTAAGGTTGCTATCAGCTCCATTACAGCAGGCGGCAAGATGTATCCTGCAGGTTCTTACATTGTTCCTCTCGATCAGCCTAAGTATGGCGTTGTAAAGAATCTCCTTGACAATATTATCCATCCTGACAACCCATTCACACGTAATGCAGAAGGTGCTCATACAGCATTTGACGCTGCAGCAGATACAGTTGCAGAATATATGGGCGTTGTATGCGAACCAG
>SVKW01000045.1 GCA_015068285.1 Oscillospiraceae bacterium
AGCCGTTGCAAATGAGCCTTCTGTAAAGCTTCTCACTCGTCTTGGCTTTAAGCTGATTTCCACCGAGCCAAACTCCTTCTTTGAAGGTCACACCTTCGAAAGCGGAAACTTTGTGCTTGAAATTGATGAATAAATGAAGAAAAGCCACCCAAAAGGGTGGCTTATTGTTTTGGAAGAATTACTTGAGGTTTTCAACCATTCTGATCGCAATCAGAATAGCCTGTTCGCGTGTTGCCTGAGCATAGCCCATTGCAACTTCTGCATTTGTTGTTGCCTTAGGCATAAACTTGCCTTCACTGCCCTGAATGATCTTGTTCGCCGCCATAAAGTATACGCTGTCCTTTGCCCAGTCGGAAATCTTGGCATCATCGGAGAATGGAGCAGGCTTTGTGTATTCGAGAGCAAATTCATTGTCCTTGTCGATAGTCCAGCCGTCAATAGCTGTCTTCTTGTAAACGCGTGTCAGCATTGTGGAAGCCTGTTCACGGTTGAGAAGATCATTCGGCGAGAATGTTGTGCCGTCGCCTGTGCCCTTTGTGATACCAAGCTCGAATGCCTTGAGCACTTCAATATCAGTTGTATCTGTAAACGGATTTTTACCCGAAGGATTCTTTGCCTTCACGCCTTCGATAGCCTCATAAGTCTTGACAGAAACAGCGGCAAACTCAGCGCGTGTGATTGGCTTTGTAAGGTCTGCATCTTCGAGACAATCAGGGATGAGACCGAGAAGGTCAGCCTTTTCAAGCTCAGGATTTGCCCATGTACTGCCCGAAGCAGGAACCTTGACGTTAAGACCTACAACTGTATCGATATCTGCGCCAGGCCAGCCCTTGCCGATACCTTCAAGGTCTGTGATTCTGACATACTTGAACTTTGCGCCTTCTTCGACCTTGCCGTGGATGTCAACGCCGCTGATAGAGCCGTTTGCATCGCCTACATAGATCCAGTTTTTAAGGTCTGCGCTGACTTCAACCTTTGTTGCTTCAACGTCAGGACCGATTTCAAAGACATAAATATCATTGCCTTCACCGTCAGTGATGAAGATATCAAATTCAAGTGTTATCGAGCCAAATGCGCCCAGAGTGTAGTAATTGGTATCTGCCTTTTCATCGTAGTCCGGTTCGCCCAGAATACTTGCAGTGTCCATAGCAACCTCATCGGTTGTCCATCTTTCACCTGTATCAGATGCTATAACTTTAGTAGCGCAGGATTTTGAGCCGCCAGGGATAACGACCTTATTGCCGCGGGAGTCTGTGAACACCACATCCTCCAGCTTTTTAGCCGCCAGCATATTCATCGGCAGCACAGCCATCAGCATGGCGATAGCAAGAAGCATTGATACCATTCTTTTTTTCATAGCAGAGCCTTCTTTCATATTAAATTTTATATGGTTTTCCCACAATTACAAAAACAAAGCACATCTTACGGTCATAAGAAGAAAAATACGCACAAAACTGCAGTCGATTCAGCTCATCTGACTTTATACATATCTATCAAATTCTTCATATAAAATATGTTCTATTTTATACAATTGTAACATACTTTTTCAGGCTCGTCAATATTGCGGATTCATTCCCCATCGACATCAACAACTTGTTCCGCTTTAATTGACAAATAACGCATTTCATTATATAATGTATATGTATGAATATGTCGGGCGGCAAAGTCCGCCCTTTTTGATTAAAAAAGTGAGGTTTTATGTCAAAACTCTGTGAAATAGGTTATATCAAAGAACTGCTCCGCCGCCACGGCTTCGGCTTTTCCAAGGCTCTGGGACAGAACTTCCTCTGCGCCCCTCATGTGCCTGTGACTATCGCTGAAAATGCCAACATCGACAGCGAAACAAGCGTTATTGAGGTCGGTCCGGGCATCGGCACTCTCTCTTACGAGCTTTGCTCACGCGCAAAGCAGGTGGTTGCCATTGAATTGGACAAGCGTCTGCCTGATATTTTAAAGGAAACCATGGCGGAATACGACAATTTCTCCATCGTTCAGGGTGACGTGCTCAAGGTTGATATCAATGAAATCGTCCGTGAAAACTTCGGTGACGGCAAGGTGGTTGCCTGCGCAAATCTGCCTTATTACATCACAACTCCTGCTATTTCCGCCCTTATCGAGGCAGGCTGCTTCAAGTCGATAACTGTTATGGTTCAGCGTGAAGTTGCAAAGCGAATCTGTTCAAAGGAAAACACTGCCGATTACGGCGCATTTACAGTTTATGTAAATTATTACACAAAGCCCAAGATCGTTTTAGATGTTCCTGCAGGCTGCTTCATTCCTGCGCCGAAGGTCGATTCTGCCGTTGTGAGAATGGACATTCTTGACGAGCCTTCTGTAAAGGTCAGGGACGAAAAGCTTTTCTTCCAGGTTGTCAAGGCGGCTTTTGCACAGCGCAGAAAGCAGCTCGTCAACTGCATCAACATGGCTTTCCCTGCTGTTTCCAAGGATATGTGCGGCAAAATGCTGACAGAAATGGGACTTTCCGCAACGATACGCGGTGAAGCGCTCAGCGTTGAACAGCTCGGTCAGCTTTCTGATAAGATTTATGAGGTTATAAATGGATAAGACGATTCTCGCCTACCTGCTCGTTATGAACATCATGGCTTTTGCCATGTACGGGCTGGATAAATACTACGCAATGCGTGACAAGTGGCGCATTTCGGAGAAAAATCTCCTGCTTGTCGCCTATCTCGGCGGCTCAATAGGCGCTTATGCCGGCATGAAGATTTTCCGCCACAAGACAAAGCACGCAAAGTTCACAATCGGCGTTCCGCTGGCTATCGTACTTCACATCGCTATCGCGGTTTATGTAATGATTGGATAAAAAAAGACCGACTGCAAAGCCGGTCTTTTTTAATGCTATTTTGCCGGGTAGAAGAAGAAATTGTTGCCGTTTATGCCGTTGCCCCATTCCCAACGCACATGAATATTGTTCATATAAAGGTCAATGCTTGTGCTTGTTTCATTTTCAACTCTGAAACCGAAATATTCAATCACTTCAGCGGTTGTAGCTTCAGGACCAAAAATGAACATATAGTCGACAACTTCCCACAAAGCCTTTGCAACATATCTGTCATTTGTGAGATAATAGAAGGCTTCCATAGTCAGATTGAGAAGACTGTTTACACCACTGCTGGATTCATAATTTTTTCTCCAGCCGAATACATTGACACCTGTTCTTTCATCGGCGCCCTTTATGAGTCGCATAACTACGCCTCTGTCCTCATAATTTTTGGCAATACCGTCATCAAAGAATCTGAGTCCGCCATAGCCATAGAATGCAACATTATTCAAATCTACATTGGCTGTATTCTTGCTTGCATTTGGATTTGGTGTCTTGCGATATTGTTCATAAATACCGCCTATCATCTTACCGGCTACAGCGCCTACGCTTTCCATACTTGTAACCGCAACACCGCCATCGTTTACAAATTTCTTGCTGAAATCATAGTAAGGAATCTTGGCTGTGAAATTATCATTATATGAATAACCACAGTCTTTGCAGACATAAACTGTGTAGCCCTGCTCGTGTATTGTAGGCGCAACTACTTCCTTTGTTTCATAAATATGAGTCAGGAAAGTATACGGACAAACGGTAGGAGTTATCGTAGTATATCTGTCAATAGGATAAAGAACACAGCAGATAACCTTTGCCATAGATTCTCTTGTCATTGTGCCTTTCGGTGAAAATGTGCCCAGCTCGTCCGTGCCGTTGATTATGCCTGTCGAATACACCTGCTTTACAGCTTCTTTTCTGTTATCGCTTATAGAAGAATAATCGCGGATGTATTTTTCGATTCCATCCATAATTTCAAGAGTTTCGCCGTTATATTTAATGGCGCCCACAACAATATATGCCATATCTTCACGGCTGAGATTTTTATCTATGTCAGCGTAATCAAAATCATTTTTTCCAATGATATTGGCTTCAATTGCTGCATTATAATATGGAAATGTCCAGCTCTGCCCTGCTTCCTGAGGCTTTACAAGTTCAGGACAAAGAAGCTTTGTTATCGCGGCAAGGAACTGACCAAGTGAAACATTCATTTTTGGCGAAAACTTTGCGATGCCGTTTTCATCCGGCGCTGTTGTGCCCGTCATTGCACCTGTTTCAAGACACTTATTGATGTACCATTTTGACCATTCTGCCTCAAGATCGGAAAATCCCACAACTTTTATTTCTTTTGCTGAAACAACCATGGAAAATGCCATTGCCAGAAGCAAAGCTATGCTTATAATTCGTTTCATATTTTATTCCCCTGTTTTTTACATAATGAAAAAGACAGCCATAGCTGCCTTCTTAAATATTAAAGCCCCGCGAGTGATTTTTCCCATGCCGGCAGGCCGCCACGTGAACCCGATTACATAGGTTTTACGCCGGACTCCCGGCGAATAAGCGGTACTCGCGTGGAAATAATGAAAGAAACAGTAACTTTCGTTACTGTAATCTTAAATATTAAAGCCCCGCGAGTACCGCTTCACAATCTTAAACCCGCTATGGTAAGCAGGTGGGCAAGCTGTCACTCATCTCAATTGCTTCCAACTTCCAACGCAAGCATCGGGAGGCCTGCAAACGAATCGTGAACATGCAATCCCTTTTAAAAGGTTTGTGGATTTAAATTATGTGGATGGCGAATACCGCAGGGTTTTAAACTATTTTATTCTTCTTCGTCCTCTTCATCCTCGAAAAGATTTTCAAGGCGTTCTTCAAAGATAGCGAAGATCTTCTGTTCTTCTTCCTCGTCTGTGATGGAAACGAGAATGTCCTCATCAGCTTCGTCATCATGCTCTATCTTGAGGATAGTGATGTCGTAAGAATCAAGGTCATCTGCGTTTGCAGGAAGAAAAGCCATATATGTTTCACCGTTTATCTCATAGGTGTCAAGATGCTCGAAAGAAACCTCTCTGCCGTCCTGATCTGTGAGAGTATAGATGTCAGCGCCGAATTCGTTGTTTTCCATTTGGTGCTCCATTCATTGTGTTCTTTATTTATTGTCTACATTATAGCACACTTTATTCAAAAAATAAAGAGCTTTTTGCTCGGCATATTTAACATAATTTTTCTATAAAATTTGTAAGCGTTTTGCAAATAAAATACTTGACAAGCATATTTTTACATCAAAATACTTGATTTTTTGCCCGAAATAGTTTATTATATTTGTGTAGCGGAAAATATTTGGTATTTTTAGCAAAAAACACTTGACATTTTCTGTGCAATGTGATAATATATTAGAGCAAAAGAAAGTAGAAGTAACCGCTTCTCACCCTAATTTAACGTAAGAAAGGGTTAACATTGAACATTTTCCCCAAGGGGATTTAGTGTGTATTGATGTGCGAGCGGTTTCCGCTCGCTTTTTAATTTTTCAGGAGGTGCTAAACCATTAGTACGAAAGAACATTTGATCAATGAAGAGATCCACGTCAAAGAGGTACGTCTCATTGGCGAAGACGGCGCCCAGATGGGTATTGTAGCAACAGCTAAGGCTCTTGAACAGGCTGAAAAGGCTGGTCTCGATCTTGTTATGATCGCGCCAAAGGCTGAACCACCAGTATGCCGCGTAATGGATTACGGCAAGTTCCGTTTTGAGCAGATCAAAAAGGAAAAGGAAGCTAAGAAGAATCAGAAGGTCGTAGAAGTTAAGGAAATCCGCTTCTCGCCAAAAATTGATGTCAACGACTTCAACACAAAGCTCAAAGCTGCGCAGAAGTTCCTGACAAACGGCGACAAGGTCAAGGTTTCTGTCAGATTCCGCGGCAGAGAAATGGCTCACACACAGATAGGTGCAGATCTTCTTGCGAAGTTCGCCGAAGGTGCGAAGGGTTTTGGTATCCTTGAAAAGGAAGCAAAGCTTGAAGGCCGTCAGATGATCATGTTTTTGGCACCTGACAAGAAGAAATAAACAACCGTAAAATTAAAGGGAGGAAATAAGTACCATGCCTAAGATTAAGACACATAGCGGTGCTAAGAAAAGATTTAAGGTAACAAAGAACGGAAAGGTTAAGATGAACAGCGCTAACCGCCGTCACGACATTAAGGGCTGCAAGTCCACAAAGCAGAAGAGACATCTCCGTAAGGCTTCTTACCTCGGCTCTACAACATCTGCAAATGTAAAGCGCCTCGTACCTTACATGTAATCAATCAGAACACCACTTTTTTAACTAGATCAGAAGGAGATAAATAGATATGGCAAGAGTAAAAGGCGCAATGATGACGCGCAAGAGAAGAAAGAAGATCATTAAGCTCGCTAAGGGCTACTGGGGCGCAAAGAAGAACCACTTCAAGGTTGCTAACCAGCAGGTTATGAAGTCCCTCAAGTACGCTTACGTTGGCAGAAAGAACAAGAAGCGTGACTTCAGAAGACTCTGGATCACACGTATCACAGCTGCTTGCAAGCTCAACGACATCAACTACAGCCGTTTCATCAACGGTCTCAAGAAGGCTGACATCGCTCTCAACCGCAAGATGCTCGCTGAAATCGCTGTTAACGATCCAAAGGCTTTCACAGCTCTCGTAGAAAAGGCAAAGGCTGCTTTGTAATTCAAAGCTTATAAATATAAATATAGAGCAAACGGATTTCCCGTTTGCTCTTTTTGTTTTGAAGCAAACCCCTTGCCTCGCCCTCCCCGGAGGGAGAGGTGGCAGTTCGCAGAACTGACGGAGAGGGTGGGCGTTTCCTGTTCAATGCGTCGCAGACACCTTAATATTTTCCTCTGGAAAATATATCGCATTCCACAGGAATATATCGCTGCAAAGCAATATCGCGTGCGGAGCACATATCGCTGCACGAAGTGCACTTTTTATCCCAAAGCCACATCAAGCATCATCATAAGTGTGAAGCCGACGGCAAAGAAAATCGTACCGATGTTGGAGTGCTCCCCTTCCGACATTTCAGGAATGAGCTCTTCGACAACAACATAGAGCATCGCGCCTGCCGAGAAAGACAGAAGATATGGCAGAAGCGGCACTACAAATCTTGCCATAAGTATGGTCATAATCGCGCCGATCGGCTCGATAATGCCCGACAATACGCCGTATGTAAATGACTTTCCCTTGCTCATGCCGTTGGATTTGAGCGGCATTGAAATGATTGCGCCTTCCGGCAGATTCTGCAGAGCTATACCGAGAGAAAGTGTGAGCGCCGCCGCTGCAGAAATACTCTCGCTGCCTGTCATCCAGCCTGCGACAACAACGCCGACAGCCATGCCTTCCGGCAGATTATGCAGGGCGACAGCCATAACCATCATCGCTGATTTTCCCAGTTTATTACAGCAGACACCCTCAGGGCATTCGCTGTTAAGATGCAGATGGGGTATCAGCTTATCGAGAACAAGCAGGAATATAAAGCCGCCCCACACGCCGATAAATGCAGGCAGGAAAGCCAGTTTTCCCATGTGCTCCGACTGCTCCATGGCAGGAATTATAAGGCTCCAGATAGACGCCGCAACCATAACGCCTGCGGCAAAGCCTGTGAGAATTCGCTGGACTGTGCGGTTCATCTTCCCTTTCATAAAGTAAACACAGCCTGCGCCGATGGTAGTGCCAATGAACGGCATAAATATAGCAAGTAAAGAATTGGTCATCATAATAGCTTCTCCTTTCGGATTTGATACTTATATTATATACCATTTTGGTGTATAATTCAATAGGTTTTGGGAAATTTTTTTGTTATGTAATTTGTAAAATGCACATCGGTGCGTCAGGGACGCCGCACCCTACAGGATTGTTCAAACCGTATGAGATTCTTCATATTCGTTCAGAATGACAGCTCTCTACCATCGGTAGAGACCATTCTACCGGCTGTTTCTTGCATTTTGTGAGCAAAAATGCTATGATTTACTTAAGAAAAATACGGAGGTCATCTTTTATGACAATGGGTGAAATCATTTTAAATAAGCGCAAGGAGCTGGGGCTGACACAGAGTGAGCTTGCTTCCAAGCTCAATGTTACCGACAAGGCTGTCAGCAAATGGGAGCGCAACGCCTCCTGCCCTGACATCGGCACTATCCCAAAGCTTGCCGAAGTGCTCGGCGTTGATGTAAACGAGCTTATAGGCAGTGATTTGATGACTACCCCTCCACCATCGTCCCGATGGTCCCCCTCCCCTGACAAAGGGAGGCAGGAAGCCTTTTCGGACATCGTGTCTCTTGTGCTCAAGGCTGTGCCGCTGGCGATGGGTGTGGCTGTATGCGTGCTTTCCTTCCTCGGTCAGCTCGAGGCAAAGGATGGTCTGGGGCTTTTAGGCATAGCTCTCACCTGCCTTGCGATAAATAATTTCAGAAAATAGTTATACTATCTTTTAAGATACTACGAATTACCTAAATCATTTTTTACCAGTTTGGTAATTTTTGCAGAACTTTTCGAGTTAGTTTCAAGTAACCTTGACGATTTTGACACTATCTGCTATGATAGTGTCAGTTTATTTCCGGAGGTTAATTTATGGACACTCAATATAAAAAAGGCGGCATTTTCTACGGCTGGATAATCGCCATTTCAGGTATGCTCGTCATGGCGACAGTATCGGGCGTCACAAGCTCCTGCTTCAGCCAGTTTATCAAGCCTGTATGCGCCGACCTCGGCTTCTCGCGTCAGGCGATGAGCACAAACCAGACTCTTATGATGGCAGGCTCGATTTTCTTCTCCTTCTTCTGGGGCAAAATCGCAAACAGAATCCCTGTCAAAAAAGCTATGATTCTCGCCACAATCGTCTGTTTTGCCGTCTATTTCTGCTTTTCGCTCGTCAGCTCAATATGGCTTTTCTACATATTCTCGCTGATTATCAGCATCTGCAACAGTATGCTTTCCACTCTGCCATTCTCGATGATTCTCTCCAACTGGTTTTATGACAAAAAGGGCACAGCTATGGGGCTCTGCTTTATGGGCAGTGGCTTCGGCGGTATGGTGCTCAATCCGCTGCTCGGTAAGTGGCTTACACTGTACAGCTGGCGCACCTGCTACCAGATTCTTGCTGTGATTATGGTGGTTATCGCAATTCCATGTGTGCTTCTTATCAAAATCCGCCCTGAAGACAAGGGACTTCTCCCTCTCGGCTATGAAAAAGGCAGACAGGAGAAAAAGGCTGGCGGCGAAGGCGTGACACTTGCCGAGGCAAAGAAAATGCCTAAATTCTGGCTTCTTGCCCTCTGCTGTTCTTTCATCACAATGAGCCTTGCAAGCATCGGCAGCTGTCTTTCCCCTCACTTCACAGACAACGGTTATTCTTCCACATTTGTGGCTAATGCCCTCGCTGTCGGTATGGGTGTCACAGCTCTCGGCAAGTTCTGTCTCGGCAAGGCTTTTGACAAGTTTGGCGCACGTAAAGCGGCGGCAGGCTCGCTGTTTTTAAGCCTTATAGGCATTGCCGGTATGATTCTCTGCAAGACCCCGTTTGGCATTTACATGGCGGTTATCGGTCTTGCCTGCAACGGCTACGGCATGGTGGCAAATCCTAACATCATTCAGGCTGTTTTCGGCAAGAAGGACCAGAGCGCAATTCTCGGCTTCCTTTCGGCGTTCAATTCGATTGGCGGAAGCCTTTCCCCTATGATAAACGGCGCTGTTTTCGACCACACAGGCTCATACACTCCTGCGTTTTTCATCTGGTTCTGCCTTGTATCCTTCGTTATCATCACATTTATAACCGTTATCCCATCTGAAAATAAAACTAAGGCATAAATGTAAAAAGTCACCGCAATGGTGGCTTTTTATTTGCATATTGCACTATGCTATGGTATAATCAAAGAAAAACACACAGAAAGGTGCATTATTATGAAGGATTTTATCTACGATATCGGTACTGAAATATACTTTGGCAAGGGCGCTGTAAATAATCTCGGCGCGGCTGTGAAAAAACATTCCGCAAAAGTTCTCCTCTGCTATGGCGGCGGCTCAATCAAGAAGCTTGGCATTTACGATGCAGTTGTAAATCAGCTCAAAGCTAATAATATCGAATGGCAGGAGCTTTCGGGCATCGAGCCTAACCCAAGAGTTACAAGCGTAAGAGAAGGCGTCCGCCTTTGCCGTGAGCATGGGCTTACTGCAGTTCTGGCTGTGGGCGGCGGCTCGACTATCGACTGCGCAAAGGCTGTTGCGGCGGCAGTTTCCTATGATGGCGACCCATGGGATTTGGTTGCAAAGAAGGCTGACATTGTCAGCGTGCTCCCTGTTTTCTCTGTGCTTACACTTTCTGCAACAGGCTCGGAAATGGACCCTACTGCCGTTATTTCCAATATGGATACCAATGACAAGATAGGTCTCAAGCACCCTGATATGCGCCCTGTGGCATCTTTCCTCGACCCTGAGTACACATACAGCGTTTCAAAATACCAGACAGCTTCGGGCACAGCCGACATTATGTCCCACATTTTTGAAATCTATTTCAGCACAGTAAAATCGGCTTATATCGCCGACAGAATGGCAGAAGCTATGCTCAAAACCTGCATCCACTATGGCGTTACCGCTGTAAATGAGCCTGAAAATTACGAAGCTCGTGCAAACCTTATGTGGTGCTCCAGCCTTGCCATCAACAACCTTCTCACATACGGCAAGGGCACACCATGGAGTGTTCATTCGATGGAGCATCAGCTGAGCGCATACTATGACATCACACACGGTGTCGGTCTTGCCATCCTCACACCAAGCTGGATGAGATATGTTCTCCGCGATGAAACTGTGGATAAGTTCGTCGAATACGCAAAGAATGTATGGGATATCGACTGTGACGGCGACAAGTTTGCCACAGCAAACAAGGCTATCGACAAGACTGAGGAATATTTCAAGGCTCTCGGTCTTCCTTCCACTCTCCGCGAAGTGGGCATCGACGAAAGCAAGCTTGAAATCATGGCTGAAAAGGCTTCACGCACACTGGGCAGCGTTTTTGTTCCGCTTAACAAGGACGATGTGCTCAATATCTATAAGATGTGCTTTTAATATATGAAAAAACTTGTTATTTTAGCTCTCACAATTTTAATGCTGACGGGCTGCACGGCTGTGCCGACCGCCATAGAATACCGTCAGAATCCGCCTCAGATTGGCTACTCCCTGCCTTTTGAGATTTGCAGTAACGGCAAATACACTCTCCGCAAGGTCGAATACGGCCCCGGGCTTGAGGTTATTTTCGATGGCGAGCGCCATATTTTCGACTACTGGCAGGTTCCTGCCTATGCCGAGATTTATGACGATGAGTATGGCAATATCTATGTCTGCATGGGCAAGGATGCCACATCGTTTACAGAAATCCATGTCCTTTCCCTTGAAGACGGCGAATATGTGGACAATATGCTCGATTTCGGCAGTGATGCCTTCAAGGAAAAGATTTTCCCTCATCTCAAGGTCAATTATGACAAGAAAAACGGCAAGCTTGGGCTTTCTACAGATATGCCTGCCTACAAGGACAAGACGTATGCCGAGCACACTCTGCCTTACGGAGAGGAGCCTGTGGAGGTTTACTACAAGGTGCCTGACGGGGGGATTGAAGCTGTGAGAGACGACAGCAATATCTTTACAGTAACCTTCCCTCTTGAATACAAGGTCAAGGGCACAGACGGCGGTCTGATTTCAAAATCAGCCTTCCTCTATGCCGAAACCAAGGTGCGCTATAGCGACAAGCGTTTTGTCATCGGCTACACAACAGAGGACGGCAAAATGGCTGACGGCTTTATCCATGTGTATAAAGCGGAAGTTCAGTAGATTTATTACAAAGGAGAAAACACTATGAAAATAATGATTGCATCTGATATTCACGGCTCGGGGCTTTACTGCGAAAAGCTCCTTGAGCGTTACAAGGAAGAAAAATGCCAGAAGCTTCTGCTTTTAGGCGATATTCTCTATCATGGTCCACGCAACGACCTTCCTGAGATTTATGCTCCTAAAAAGGTCATCGAAATGCTCAATGGTATCAAGGAAGAAATCATGTGTGTCCGCGGCAACTGCGACACAGAGGTGGACCAGATGGTGCTTGAGTTTCCTATAATGGCCGATTATGCTGTTCTTTACCACAATGAACACATGATTTTCGCAACTCACGGCCACAAATACACAGAGCAGAATCCGCCGATGCTCTATCGCGGCGACGTGCTTCTGACAGGTCACACACACATTCCTGCCTGCAACGAATACGATGATTTCATCTACATCAATCCGGGCAGCACAACAATTCCAAAGGCCGGCTCACATCACAGCTATATGATTTTTGAGGACGGCAAGTTCACATGGAAGACAATCGAAGGAGAAACATACAAGGAGTTTGAACTGAAATAATGAAGATGATTTCATGGAATGTCAACGGGCTTCGCGCCTGTCTTGACAAGGGTTTTATGGACTTTTTTAACACCGAGGACGCCGATATTTTCTGCCTGCAGGAGACTAAAATGCAGGAGGGACAGGCTGTTCTTGAAATGCCGAACCACCATCAGTACTGGAACAGCGCAATAAAAAAGGGCTATTCGGGTACTGCGGTTTTCACCAAAAAGCAGCCGATTTCTGTCACAAAGGGCATAAACGGCAAGCACGATGACGAAGGCAGAGTTATAACCTGCGAATACGACAATTTCTATCTGCTTTGCATCTACTCCCCTAATTCTCAGGATGAGCTCAAGCGCCTCGACTACCGCTGTGAATTCGAGGACGACCTGCGCGCCTATGTTTCTGAGCTCAAAGCGAAGAAGAGTGTCATCATGTGCGGCGACCTGAACGTTGCCCACAATGAAATTGACCTTAAAAATCCTAAGACAAACCGCAAAAATGCAGGTTTTTCCGACGAAGAACGCGCTAAATTCGGTGAATTACTCGATGCGGGCTTTACAGATTCCTTCCGCCATCTCTATCCTGACCTTGAGGGGGCATATTCCTGGTGGTCATACCGCTTCAAGGCTCGCGAAAAGAACGCAGGGTGGCGTATCGACTATTTTGTCGTGTCCGATGACTTAAAGGATAAGATTAAAAAGGCTGAAATCCGCTCGGATATCTTCGGCTCTGACCATTGCCCTGTTATGATCGAATTGGATATTTAACAATACAGCAAAAACCCTCCACAGCTTGTGGAGGGTTTATTATTTTAATCTTCAAGTAATGATTTGTCGAGTGGGTATCTGCCGAAAATTCTTGCGGCGTCCATAAGCGCCTGCATATTTTCCTCAGGTGTGCCTGCCGGCATCTGACATCCGGAAGTGAGTGTGAAGCCGTTTGGCGAATCCCAGCCCTTGCGGATACACTCGCGAGCCGAGCGAAGCACGTCGTGCGGTGTGCCAAGCTTCATAACATCGACAGGCGGAACATTGCCCTGAATGCCCATTTTGCCACCTAAAACACGCTTTGCTTCCTCTAAATCCTCAACATTATCAAGGCTGAAAGCGCCGATGCCCGTCTCACGCAGGTCTTCCCAGAGCTTACGGCTTGTGCCGCAGATATGGAGACCGCATCCGCCGCCAAGACTCTTTACATAGTCGACATTTCTCTTGAAATACGGCAAAGAGAACTTTCTGTACTGCTCAACGCTGATGAGGGCTGTCGAGCTGACAGGGTCCGGGAAGCCGATGCCCACTCCCATTTCCACAAGGCGCTTGATGAGGCGGTTGTTGTTTTCAACAATGACCTCCATAAGCTGATGGACCTGCTGAGGTTTCTTTATCATGCCGATAAGCAGATTTTCTGTGCCGACGACCATCGCGGCAATCGAAAGCGGACCTGTGACAGATGCGCTGACCGAAACCTTGTCGCCAAGGCGCTCCTTGACCTTGCGTACAGCATCCAAAATCACAAGCAGTCTGCCATCCTTGTCTATGTCGACAAGCTTTGCATTGTCAACCTCACTCAGCTTGAGGGCAGGCTTTCTGAGCTGTGCCACGTTGTTTCTTGTGTATTTGATTTCCGAGCCCATGGCTTCAGCCATACCGCGGAGAGATGTGGAAATGCCTGCGCCGTCCGAGCCGAACTTTTCGTGGATATATTCCTCAACATTG
>SVKW01000046.1 GCA_015068285.1 Oscillospiraceae bacterium
AATTCGGCATCGGCACACTTCTCGCCGTTCTTTTCGGCGGTCCTTGCTTCCAGAAGGTATGTAAGCTCATGGGCTATAACGTCAAAGCTACCAAAAATGAAAGCTTTGCCGACACATGGCGCTTCCTCAAGGAATATTTCAAAAAAGCATAAATCAGAAAAGCTCTCCGTAAGGGGAGCTTTTTTAGTGCCTGCAATACTGTCATTCTAAGGCAACGCGAGGAAGTTTTCTGCCCCAATAACACAAACCCTGTAGGGGACGGTGCTCGTCAACGTCCCGCAGATAATGTAGGGGCGGTGCCTCTGTGCCCGCCCGCGGTATGTCGCAAGCGCCATCCCCTACATTGGCTTTCGCACAATCTCCGTATGGGACGACGCCCTCGGCGCCCTGTATTATCAAATCCATGATGACGCCCTGCAATCTTCACAATGACGGTTGCGAAAGCTGCGGCTTTATGCTATAATATCTATGTATCATCACATAAAAAATCAAGGACGGCAAATGAAAACAGTAATCGGTATTCTGGCTCACGTTGACGCCGGCAAGACAACTCTTGCCGAGGCAATTTTATACAGAGCAGGCAGACTGCGCTCCCTTGGCAGGGTCGATAAAGGCGACACTGTCATGGATACCCATGCCCTTGAGCGCCAGCGCGGCATTACTATTTTTGCCAGCGAAGCTCATTTTGACCTTGGGGACACCCATTTTGCCCTGCTTGACACCCCTGGGCACGTGGACTTTTCCGCCGAGACCGAGCGAGTGCTCCAGGTGCTCGACTACGCCATCCTTGTCATCAGCGGTCTTGACGGCGTGCAGGCTCACACAAGAACTCTGTGGAAGCTTTTAAGCCTTTACAATGTGCCGACGGTGATTTTCGTTACGAAAATGGACTTCGCCCGCTATTCCGAGGAGGATATTTTAAAGGAGCTTAAAAGTGAGCTCGATTCCTCCATAGTCGGTATGAACACCCCAGATGCCCACGAGCAGTTTGCAATGTGCCGTGAGGACCTGCTGGATAAATACCTTGAACAGTGCGAAATTGATATAGAAGATATAGCTCAGCTTACAAAATCCCGCCTTTCATTCCCTTGCTTCTTCGGCTCGGGGCTTAAAGTGCAGGGCATTGATGAATTCCTTGAAAGCCTTAAAAATATCGTCACCGAAACCAATTACGGCGATGCCTTTTCGGGCAGAGTGTTCAAAATCAGCCGTGACAATAAGGGCGAGCGCCTGACTCACATCAAAGTCACAGGCGGCACTCTCAAAGTCCGCGACTCCATCGGTGAGGAAAAAATCAGCCAGATAAGGCTCTATTCGGGCGGAAAATATGAGACTGTGAATGAGGTCACATCGGGTATGGTGTGCGCCCTTACAGGTCTTTCCGAAACATACAGCGGTCAGGGCCTGGGAACAAGCGCATCGGGCGAAAAGCCTTACCTTGAGCCGGTTATGACCTATAATATCGAGCTTCCCGAGGGGGCAGACCCTAAATTGATTCTCCCTAAGTTCAAAATACTTGAGGAGGAGGACCCGCAGCTCCGCTTCGTGTGGGATGCTCATCTGCAGACGATCAACGTCAGCCTTATGGGGCAGGTGCAGACCGAGATTTTAAAGAGCATCGTAAAAGAACGCTTCGACCTTGATATCGGCATTGGCGCCGGCAAGGTCATGTATAAAGAGACCATTGAAAATACAGTTGAGGGCGTGGGGCATTATGAGCCTCTGCGCCACTATGCCGAAGTCCATCTTATTTTGGAGCCGTTAAAACGCGGCGAAGGTCTTGTATTTGCAACAAAGGTCTCTGAAGACGATTTAGACCGCAACTGGCAGCGGCTTATCCTTATGCATCTGGGCGAAAAGACCCATCTCGGCGTGCTGACAGGCTCGCCTATCGCCGATATGAAGATAACGCTCGCCGCAGGCAGAGCCCATATCAAGCACACAGAGGGCGGCGACTTCCGCCAGTCCACATACCGCGCTGTCCGTCAGGGACTTATGCAGGCAAAATCGGTGCTTTTAGAGCCTTACTATTCATTTATAATCGAAGTTCCGCCTGAAAATATCGGCAGAGCCATAAACGATGTCCGCGCCCGATACGGCACATTTGACCAGCCGGAGGAAACGGGGGAAATGTTCCGTCTTAAAGGCAGAGCGCCTGTCACAACTATGGAGGGCTATGCCGCAGAGCTTGCCGCCTACACAGGCGGCAGAGGCAAGTACGCCTTTGAGGTCGAAGGCTACGATATATGCCATAATCAGGACGAGGTTGTGGAGCAGTATGGCTATGACCCTGAGGCAGACCTTGAAAACACACCTGACTCGGTTTTCTGCGCCCACGGCGGCGGTTTCGGTGTCAAGTGGAATGAGGTCAGGGACTATATGCACCTTGAAAGCTGTCTGAAAGAGGAAAAGATAATCGAAGCTCCAAAGGTCAATAAACGCAATCTCAACATCTCCGATAAGGAGCTTGAGGAGATCATGCTCAAGGAATTCGGACCTATCCGCCGTCCCGAATACGGCAGACCGAAGGTGGAATCCTCCCCACACAGGGAAACCTTCGGAAATGTAAAGCGTAAGAATGTGCTGATTATCGACGGTTATAACGTCATTTTCGCATGGGAAAGCCTTAAAGCCCTTGCAGAGGGCAATCTCGACCTTGCGCGTACACGGCTTATGGACTTAATGAGCAATTATTCCATGTATATGCAGTGTGAGACCATTCTGGTTTTCGATGCCTATCTTGTGCCGGGCGGCGAAGGCAGCCGTCTTGATTATCACGGCATCAAGGTGGTTTATACAAAGGAAAACGAGACGGGCGACGCATATATTGAAAAGCTGCTGGCGAATATCGGCAGAAACGACAGGGTGCGTGTCATCACAGGCGACGGTCTTATCCAGCTTGCCGCATGGAGACAGGGCGTAATGCGAATGTCTGCCCGCGAGTTTGAAAAGGATGTGGACGAGGCATATAAGCGTATGCGAAAAATGCTGAAAGACATCGGTAATGTGGACCCTGTCACCTTCGGCGAAAAATTAAGACAAGCTATGGAAAAGAAATAACTCTGTATGCATAATCCGTAGGGACCGACATCCTTGGCGGTCCGTAAATAACCATTGCTCATCTTAAATATTAAACAATAACAAAGCCACTCGTTTGAGTGGCTTTATTTTTACTTGAAATACTCCAGCGTGATTTCAGCCCATTCGTCGCCCATGGCAAGGGTGGAATGGTTGCAGGAAAGAGGCACAAGCCTGCCGTCATCGAGCCATTTCATAAAAATGATATATTCATTGCCGATGACCTCCTCATTTTTCGGTCTTGAAAGATGCCTGCCCACATTTTCAGACCATTTTTCGCCACGATAGACCTCAACTATCTCATAAGGCGAAATGCAGAATGAGCCGGCTTTGAGTATCTTATCAGTAAAGCGGATTTTCGCTATTATATCGGCAGACTCAAGCTGAGCATCTATGTGCATATATGTAGGTACAGACTTTGGCGCAGGGCGGAGAAGTCCGATATTTGCAGAAAGGTAAGCCTTGAACTCATCGAGAGTATCAATGCCATTCAGCAGTATGCCGTCATCTGCCGTAAACGGAATAAGCCTGCCTGTGCTATCAAGCTCAAAAGCTCTGTCGATATAATAGTATTCGGTGCTTTCCCATAGGAAAAGCATATATGTCTTTCCTTTTTCAAGCTTTCTGCCGTCATAAGCGGAAATGCTTTCCTCCATCTGCACGCCCCATATAGTCTGCGCACCTGTGAGCTGATGAATATTGTTGCTGTATCTGCCGGGAAGTACATCGTCCACCTTTGCAATTATAATCGAATCGGAAAACACAAGGGCGGAGTCGAGAGTGTTGTCTGCTGTATACTCTGCATCAGGCTCAAACTTTGTGTTCATACTGTAAGTGATGAACACCGCTGTGATAAGCAGAAATACAGCGGCAAGGAGCGCAGTTATTTTAAGAATATTTTTCATTATTCCACTCCTTTCAGATATTCGCGGAGAGAATCAAGGTCGGGCGCTGTTTCAAGCACAGCATCATATCTGCCTTCGCGGGATATAAGCTTACCAAAGAGGGATATTTCATAGGTGCAGACAGCCATATAATCGCCGCGGGTTTTTGGATAACCATTCTGAAAAAATACTACATAGTCGTAACCTTCACGGTAGAGATTAACATATTCGTCATAAAAATATACATCATCGGGCAGGGTGCCGTAAAGAGTTTCTGCAAGCTGAGCCTTTACGCAGGTGCGGTTTTTGTACTCATATTGATTTTCAATAATACGCACAATGCCTATGTGGTCGGTGTATTCCATAGTGGCATCAAGGCTGTAATCAAAATCGGGCATGAGAATGCCCTGAGTGTACGCAAAGGGCTTTTCAAAAACGGGAATGGCAAAAAGCATAAGCACAGAAATAAA
This sequence comes from Oscillospiraceae bacterium, assembly GCA_015068285.1. Taxonomy (GTDB): domain Bacteria; phylum Bacillota; class Clostridia; order Oscillospirales; family Butyricicoccaceae; genus SIG471. The sequence continues at coordinate 4,433 of SVKW01000046.1, forward strand.
AATTATAGCATAAAGCAAAGTGGTTATCCGTTTCATATAATCGCCTCCTGTATATAAGACAATCGGGATAGCAAAAATGGGACAAAAAATTGAAAAAAATTTTTCTGCCGCTGATGAGCAAGTATGTTCCTGTTGACAAACCTTGGTTTTAGGCGTAATATATACATATAAATAAAATACTGCAGTCCATAAAGACGGAATAGGGTGAAAATCCCTGCGAGTCGGTCACTGTGATACTATGCGACCACTGCTCAACTCAACAGCAATTCCCTCGTCGGCTCTTTTTCCGCCAATAATGGCTAAAAATCCTCGTTAAGGCACAAAGCCTTGCCTGCGGCTTTTATCCATTCTGGCGAAAAAATATCTCGACGATGAATATTGCTCTGAATTGACCAGCGGACGCTGCTGCTTCAGCAACGGTTAAGTCAGATACGTCGGGGCTGTGTTTCGTGCCTGCCGGACCGGGTGTCGACTGCGTAAGTTGATTATCCGTACACCAATAAGGCGTACGGATTTTTTTATTGCACAGGACGGTATTCCCTGCAAAAATTTTTCTTGCCTCCCTCTGACGAGGGGGGTGCCCGAAGGGCGGGGGGAGAGAATTTCTTATTTAATGCATCGCAGATACCATAACTTGCCCAAGGCAAATATCACTACGAAGTAATATCACTTTGAGAAGCAAAATATCACTTCTCCAATGTAGCGCTGACTCCGCACCTGTGAAACCTCATATTCCATTCATTACAGAAAGGCTTACAATGAAAAGCAAAGACACATTTTCCACCTGCCACCCAGTGGTCAACTTAATATATTTTGCCATGGTTATAGGCTTTTCCATGTTTTTCATGCACCCCGTAAGCCTTGTAATCTCCCTCGTCTGCGCCCTTGTCTACTCAGCCAATATGAACGGCGGAAGAAGCCTTGTCCGCTCGCTTATCTTTATGGTGCCGATGATGGTAATGGCGGCGTTACTCAACCCTGTTTTCAACCATGAAGGGGCAACAATTTTGCTCTACCTGCCCACAGGCAATCCGCTGACTCTCGAAAGCATTGCCTTTGGTATGGCATCGGCAGTTATGCTGGGCGCTGTCATGACATGGTTCACCTGTTTCACAGAAGTCATGACAGCCGATAAGTTCGTCTACCTTTTCGGCAGAGTCATTCCGTCCCTCAGCCTTATTTTGAGTATGACACTCCGCTTTGTCCCTCGCTTCAAAGCCCAGATGAAGCTGGTGAGCGACTCCCAGCGATGTGTCGGCAGAGATGTTTCCGATGGCTCGGTGGTCAGCCGAATCAGAAAAGCGGTCACAATAATTTCCATTATGGTCACGTGGTCTCTCGAAAACGCCCTCGAAACTGCCGACAGTATGAAAAGCCGCGGCTACGGATTAGAAGGCAGAACGGCATTTTCAATTTATAAGTTCGATAAGCGCGACGGCAAAGTCACCCTCTGGCTTGCCCTTATGTGCATAATAATCCTTGCAGGGGCAATTTTTGGCATAACCTCATGGGAATATTATCCCACATTCACAGGCGAAATTATCTCGCCTTTGGGAGCCGTCTGCCACATAGCATACACAATGCTGTGCCTAACCCCTGTATTTGTAAACAAACTGGAAGAACGATATTGGAAGGAGCAGGAAAATGAATAAAAACTATACTATCGAAGTGAAAACAGCCGTTATCGACGTCAAAGAGTACGTCCGCGAGTGCGTCGATGTGGAAAAGTTCCTCGCATTCTGCAAGGAGTGCAGCAGTTACGGCAAAAAATGGTCGTGCGCACCTTTCGATTTCAACCCGCTTGATATATGGGCGAAGTACGATGAGTTTGAAGTGACAGCTTACATCCTCCGCCCTGAAAAGGGTATGACTATGAAGGAAGCCTACGAAATGCTGACCTTTGAGAAGAATCGTATGCAGGCTGAACTTCAGAAAACCGAGAATGAAAACCGCTATGTTTTAGGGGCGGGCTCCTGCACTGTCTGCGAAAAATGCGCTAGAATTGAGGGTAGCCCCTGCCGTTTTCCTGAGAAAATGCGATATTCCATCGAAGCTCTGGGCGGTGATGTCGTAAAGACAGCCGAAAAATATCTTGGCATGAAGATACTGTGGAGCACAGACGGCTCTGTGCCTGAATATCTTATGCCTGTGGGCGGCGTTTTAGTTAAAAGGTAGCCGTTTCACAAATCAACCGCACTTAAAAGGACTAATATATGAACGTATTTGAAATAAAAAATTTCAGCTTTTCCTATCCGGAAAGCGATAATAAGGCGATAGACAGCCTGGATTTTGAGATACATCCGGGTGAGTTTCTCCTGCTTTGCGGTCCTTCAGGCTCGGGCAAAAGCACTCTTTTAAGACAGCTCAAAACCGTCCTCGCCCCCCACGGGGAAAAATCTGGTGAGATTTTATTCTATGGCAAGCCTCTCGAAAGCCTTTCTCAGCGGGAGCAGGCGGAAAAAATCGGCTTTGTGCTCCAGTCGCCCGAAAATCAGATAGTCACAGACAAGGTCTGGCATGAGCTCGCCTTCGGGCTTGAAAGCCTTGGCTATGACACCCAGACAATCCGCCGCCGTGTCGCCGAAATGGCTTCATTTTTCGGCATCGAAAGCTGGTTTTATAAAAATGTCACCGAGCTTTCGGGAGGACAGAAGCAGCTTCTGAACCTGGCTTCGGTAATGGCAATGCAGCCGGGCGTGATAATTTTAGACGAGCCGACAAGCCAGCTCGACCCGATTGCCGCCTCCGAGTTTCTCGCCGCGTTGGGCAGGATAAACCGCGAGCTTGGCATGACAGTTGTCCTGACAGAGCATCGCCTTGAAGATGCCTTCCCGATGGCAACCCGCGTTGCCGTTATGGACAAGGGCAGGATAATCTGCGCCGACACCCCTGAAAATGTGGGCAGAGAGCTGAAAAACAAGGGTCATTCAATGTTCCACGCCATGCCTGCCGCAATGAAGATATGGGCGGCTGTGGAAAATGACGGAGATTGCCCTGTGACAGTCCGCGACGGACGAAACTGGCTGAGCGATTTTGCGAAAAATCATCAGCTCAACCCGCTTTATAGTGAAAATATTCCGCAAAACACAGGGGAAACCGCCATAAAATGTGATGATTTGTGGTTTAAATATGAAAAGGACGAGCCTGATGTGGTTCGCGGTCTTACTCTTGAAGTGAAGAAAGGCGAGTTTTTAGCCGTTCTCGGCGGCAACGGCACAGGCAAAAGCACCTCGATGAAGCTGCTTGCAGGACTCAATAAACCTCAGCGTGGCAAGCTTGAAATCGACGGCTATGTGGGCGTTCTTCCCCAGAATCCACAGACTTTGTTTGTAAAAAAGACCGTCCGTGACGACCTTTACGAAGTTCTTGAGGGTAAAAATATTCCACAGGCAGAGCAGGATAAAATGGTGGCTCACGCCGTGAGATTATGCCGCCTTGAAGCCTTGCTTGAAAGACATCCTTATGACCTTTCGGGCGGCGAACAGCAGAGAGCGGCGCTGGCGAAGGTGCTTATATTAAGCCCTGATATCCTCCTTCTCGACGAGCCTACAAAGGGGCTTGATGCCGAATTCAAGGGGGTTTTGGCAGAAATACTGGCGAAGCTTTTAAGACACGGCGTTGCCATATTTATGGTCAGCCACGATATCGAATTCTGCGCCCGTTATGCCCATCGCTGCGCCCTGTTTTTTGACGGCAGTATCGTGACAGAAAGCACACCGCGCGCCTTCTTTTCGGGCAATAATTTTTATACCACCTCGGCAAACCGCATCGCCCGTGTTGCCTGCCCTGAGGCTGTCACCCCTGAGGATGTAATCTATATCTGCTCGGGCAAGCGTCCCGAAATTCCCGACCTGCCCGATGATGACTTTACAATGCCTCCCCATGAGGATAAAAAAGAGCAGGACAAGCCGGAAAAGCTCCCATGGTGGCGCAAGCTTGGCGCTTTGGTTTTCGGCGCAGTTTCTCTTGCGATGTTCGTGTATTTCACAAAAAGTGAGGGCTTTGTCGAGGGAGTAACGCCCTATATCATACTTATAGCCGCCCTTTTCGGCTTTGCATTGTGCGTAACGCGTAAATCCCACAGAGCTGACTACGCAGTGCAGACAGCCCGCGACAAACGCAAGCTTTCAAAGCGCACGCTCCTTGCAGCCTGCCTTATACTGCTTATGATACCCTTTACATTATTTATAGGCACAGAATATTTCGGCGGACGAAAATATTATTTCACAGCCCTGCTGATACTTCTCGAAACAATGCTGCCTTTCTTCCTGATTTTTGAAGGACGAAAGCCACAGGCTCGCGAGCTTGTGCTGGTGGCATCGCTGTGCGCCATAGCTGTTGCAGGCAGAGCGATATTCTTTATGCTGCCCAATTTCAAGCCTGTAATGGCGCTGACAATAATCGCAGGGGTTGCCTTTGGCGGTGAAACAGGCTTCCTTGTGGGGGCGGTCACAATGCTCGTTTCAAATATAATGTTCTCCCAGGGGCCGTGGACACCGTGGCAGATGTTCGCAATGGGGATAATCGGCTTTCTGGCCGGTATTTTGTTCCGAAAAGGCTGGCTGAGACGGACAAAATCCGCCCTTGCCATCTTCGGAGTGCTGTGCGGCATCGTGATATACGGCGGAATAATGAACCCCGCATCGGCGTTGATGGTGTCCCGTGACCTGAACATGGGCGTGCTCATGTCCTACTTTGCAACAGGCTTCCCTCTCGACTGCGTACACGGCTTTTCGACAGCCCTGTTCCTGTGGGTGGGGGCAGAGCCTTTCCTCGAAAAGCTGGACAGAATAAAGGTCAAATACGGCCTTGTGGAATAGAGGATTTAACCCTGTCATTCTGAACGAATGTGAAGAATCTTTCCGCCCATTCGCACAAATCTTGTAGGGGACGGCGCCCTCGACGTCCCGTTCTGATAAATCCGCACACTTCCAACAAAATCAAAGCCCGTCTGTCATATCAAACAGACGGGCTTTTATCTTACTATATCGTAAATGGTCGAAAAAATGCTGACACATAATATTGAAAAACGCTTGACAGAGAGGGTGTAATCTGTTATACTCACAGTGTGTGAACAATTTATGAACGCAGGCGGATTTGCCTATGAAAGGAATAAAAATATGCATAAAAATGTAATTCTTGTCGCTGAAACAGGCTCGGATATCACATATAAAATGGCCGAAGAACTGGGCATTTACCTTGTTCCGATGCACGTTACAATGGGCGGCGCAATTCTTGACGACGGCACTTTCCCTCCTGAGGACGTATGTAAATATTATGATGAAACAGGCAAATGCCCTACAACAGCGGGCAGCACGCCTTTTGACTTTGAAAAGGTGCTCGATGAGATCCACGCGGCTCATCCAGACAAGAAGATTCTCCACCTTGCCTATTCCGCAGTCACAACCTGCTCCTATCAGAGTTGTATCGTAGCTTCCGAAAATCGTGACTATGTAAAGAGCGTCGACACAAAGCACGTTTCTGTCGGTCAGGCAGCCGTCGTTATTGCTGTAAAGAAGTATCTTGACGAGCATCCTGATGCAACTTTGGAAGAAGCGGCAGACTACGCTGTCAGGGTCGGTCTTGAAACAAAGATGTGCTTTATCCCAAAGAATCTCGACTATCTCCGCGCAGGCGGCAGAGTAAGTAACGCGGCTCACATCGTCGGCACACTTCTCTCCCTCGTGCCTTGCATTGAAATCCTCGACGGCAAGCTGATGGCTACAAAGAAGTACCGCGGCAACTTCAAAAAAATCGTTCCGAAGCTCATCGAAGAATACAAAGCAAACAACAATCTTGATAAAAAGCACGTTTATCTCATCACAACTCCTCATCTTTCAAGAGAAATCGAGGAAATTGCAGAAGAAACTGTAAAGAGCCTCGGCTTTGAAAACTTCACATGGATGAAGACAGGCTGTGTTATCACATGCCACGGCGGCCCTGGCGCATTCGGCATGGTCGGCACAACAAAGTAAATGATATAGTAAAAGCCACCCCAACAGGGTGGCTTATTCTTTTATAATCTTAATCTCGATTTTTTCTTCTTTTTCCGCTTCAATATACATTTTCTCGGTCTTTTTCTGCACTTCCTGAAGCTGTGTTATGGCATCGGTCACCGCATTGAAAAGCTCAAGATACATCTTCTTGTAGTTTGGCATAAATTATCCTCCTTTGACATTCAGTGAATGTCACCTTATAGTATATAATATCATATAATTATACATATATTGACAATTACTGAATGTCAAAATGGGGAAAATATGTATAAGAATAAGAGCAAGGACGGAAGATTGAACATTTGCGGACAAAATATAAAAGAGCTTCGCAAGGCGATGAAGCCTGTAGTTTCCCAGCGCGCTCTTGCCGATAAACTCCAGCTTCTCGGTATCGACCTTGATAAAAATGCCATACAGCGCATCGAGGCAGGCAAACGCTTCGTGACAGATATTGAGCTGAAAGCCTTCGCCGAGATATTCGATACCACAACAGATGAACTCCTGAAATAATGAAGCCACCCTTACGGGTGGTCGCCAATCCCCTCGCCTCCCCTTGTCAGGGGAGTGGGCGCCGTAAACGGCACTAGCTTCGCGTCGCCGCCGAATGGCGGTGGAGGGGTAGTAATAAAACAAAAAGACCACTTTTAAAAGGTGGTCTTTTATTATGCTTGCTTTGCAAATGCCGGCCCTACTTAATCTCGCTTCCGCCCCATTCAACAGCGGTAAAGCCTTCACGCGCAAAAGGCTCAAAGGTCTGCGGCGCGATTTCCACAGGCTCATTTACAGGCTTCCACGCCATAAAGACACGGAGCAGGCTGTCGGGCGCAGGAGAAATCGTAAGCTCGGCATTGTCTGTGTAAATCTCATTCTGGAATGAAATGAGGTTGTATTCGTTTATTTCCAGCTTTGGCAGCCAGTAAATTATAAATTCGTTGGCTTCCTTGTCGGTAAGACCGATTTCGCCCAAGGTTTTCTCTAAAAATTCGGCTGTATCCTCGCCATTAACGCAAAATCCGCGGGAAAAATCATATTCCACATCCTGCACGCCTTCCCAGAAAAGGCAGTAATACTCTCTGCCGTTTTCGTCAGTGAGAGTGCCGTCAGGGTGGGCGGTCACATTCCACTCGCTGTCATAATGAGGGTATGTGCTTGTCAGCCTGCCGTTGAAATCGAGCGAAACAGAAACATCGGTCACTTTTTCGGGATAAAGATAAATCACAGGCTTGGCAGGGGCAGCTGTGGTGTATTGTTCTTTTTCTCTGCAGCCTGTCAGCGCAAAAAGCATACAGAAAATCATCATAAATGCAATAAAGCGTTTCATAGGAATACCTCCTTTGTTATATTAGACGATAAATATAACAAAATGTTCCGCAGCAATAAGAATAAAATTAATTCTGCCCTCTGTATAAAGGGCGAGGTAAGAAAAGTTTCAGGCTCCTTTGATTCAAGGGAGCTGTCACAAAGTGACTGAGGGATTATTTTTAATAGCGCCACAGGCACCATAATGTTCCGCAGGAACAATTCATTCTTACGAGGGAAGATTACTCACATTCCTCCAAATCCTCGCAAAACCCCGAAAGAACGAGAAAAATGCCCTTCACGTTTCGTGCGGACTTGCTTCCGGCGTAGAAAATGTCCAAAATTCACCGACAATTCACAGTATTACCCAAAAGTGTACTTGCAAAGAAACCGTTGATGTACTATAATATAACCAACAAATCAAACAAACAATAAACCATGAAAATAAACAAGAGAAAAACAGGAGGAAAATAACTATGGCTAATATTCTCACAAGATTCAATGACATCGTAAAGGCTAATGTAAACGCACTTCTTGATAAGTTTGAAGACCCTTCAAAAATGATCGACCAGTATCTCCGCGATATGATGGAAGACCTTGCAGAAGTAAAGAAGGAAACAGCTGGCGTTATGGCTGAAGAAGCACGCGCAAAGCGCCTTGCTGATGCAAACTCTGCAGAAGTTGAAAAGTATCTTGAACTTGCAAAGAAGGCTCTCGCTGCAGGCAATGATGACGATGCACGTGTATTCCTCGCCAAGAAGCAGGAGCTTGAAGCTTCGGGCGCAGGCCTCCACACAGCTTATGCAGTTGCGCATGAAAACGCAGTAAAGATGCGCCAGATGCACGATAAGCTTACAAATGACATCAATGAGCTCAAGGCTCGCCGTGAAATGATCAAGGCTAAGGTTGCAGTTGCAAAGACACAGGAAAAGCTCAACCAGTTTAATGACAAGGCAGGCGCTGCTGAAGATGCAATGAACGCTTTCAAGCGCATGGAAGAAAAGGCAGACAATATGCTCGATAAGGCTAACGCTATGGCAGACCTTAATTCCGAGCCTGTTGATGCAGCCAAGGAGCTTGAAAAGAAGTATGCTATGGGCTCTCCATCTGTCGAAGACGAGCTGGCTGAACTCAAGAGCAAGCTCGGCAAGTAATCAGACACCTACAGAGGATGCGGTATTCCGCCGCATCCTTTTTATCAAAGCATCGGATAAAAGCCTTCCCCTCGAGGGGAAGGGGGACCATCGAAGATGGTGGATGAGGTGTCATTATACTATCATAGAAGATGTGTCCCACGATTCAAAACAGGAGGTAAAACTATGGGCAGAGCCGGTGGCGGCGGAGGCGGGTCCTTCGGTGGCGGCGGTGGCAGAATAGGCGGCGGCAGCTTTGGCGGAGGCTTCGGCGGAAGCAGAGGCGGCGGATTTTCGGGCGGCGGCCGTATGGGCGGCAGGCCTTCAGGCGGCGTGCATAGACCGACAGGCGGATTCCACGGCGGAATCGGCGGCTTCGGCTATCCTCGCATGGGCGGTCTTTTCGGATATCCGAGAGTTGGCGGCACTACTGTCATCATAAATAACAAAGATAAAAATCAGGGCGGCGGAACACCTCCGCCATCAAACAATAATCAGAATAACAACAAGAATAACGGTTCAAACAGCGGATGCCTTATGCCGTTGCTCGTTTTTATCATGATTCTCAGCCTTGTTTCGATACTCTTTATCTCGATGTCCAACTCCCACGCGGAGGACTTTGTCGAGCGTATTCCGCTTGAAAGTGGAGCTGTTATCGAAACAGCTTATTATACCGACGAGCTTAACTGGATAACCGATAAGAGCGAGCTGGAAAAGGGGCTTCGTGACTTTTATAACCAGACGGGCGTGCAGCCTCATGTCTATATCACAGACAACATAGGCTCAGGCTCGGACGAGGAAATCATGGCTTTTGCCCAGCAGAAATATGGTGAGCTTTTTGAAGACAGCGCCCATCTGCTGTTGGTTTTCTACGAAAAGGATGATTATTACAGAACATACTGCGTGGCTGGCTCTCTTGCAGAAAGCGTAATGGATGCCGATGCTCGAGGTATCCTGCTTGACAGACTTGATGAAAATTATTACAGCGACCTTAATGACAATGAATATTTCAGCGATTCCTTCGAGGAAGCAGCCGACAGAATTATGGTCAAAAAGGACGAGGGCGGCAGCTCTGTTGTAATGCC